>NZ_JFHO01000040.1:0-56435 GCF_000724705.2 Acidiphilium sp. JA12-A1 | reverse complement strand
CGCCGGGATTGCTGGCGAGATGATCGGCGAGCGGCGGGGCGGCGCCGAGGACGGTCGCCAGCCGGTCGAGCAGTGCGGGGTTGTGCTGAAACAGCGAGAGCAGGCTGACGCCGGCGCTCTGGCGTTCCAGCATCCGGTCGAACCGGCGGAAGGCAAGATCGGGGTCGGTCTGGCGGCCGAGGGCGCGCAGGAGCGCGGGCATGATCGAATCGAGCAGTTCGCGGGCGCGGGCGGTGCGCAGCGCTGGCAGCGTGCCGTTGCGCCAGAGGCGGAGCCTGACCGCGAGATGTTGCGGATCGGCGAAGCCGAGCGACTGCGCCTGGCCGGCGAACGCGTCGGGAGCGGCGCCGGACTCGCCGGGATCGGGCGCGCCGTCTTTGCCACTGCCGGGATCGGTATCGAAAAAATCGGCGAAGATGGCGTTCACTGTCTCGCAGACCGCATCGAGCCATGCTGCGAAGCGCGCGGCATCTGGCATGTTCATGAAGGTGGCGAAGCGGGCGAGGCCGGCCTCGGTTTCGGGCAGGGTATGGGTCTGGCGGTCCTCGACCATCTGTAACCGGTGCTCGACCTGGCGGAGCGCGCGATAGGCGGCGGCGAGGTCGCGCGCGGCGGCGCGCGGCAGATGGCCGGCGGCGGCGAGCGCGCGCAGGGCCGGCAGCGTCGCCGGGATGCGCAGCGCCGGCTCGTGCCCACCCCAGACCAGTTCCAGCGTCTGCACGATGAACTCGATCTCGCGGATGCCGCCGCGGCCGAGCTTGACGTCGCGCCCGGCGATGCGGCCGGGGGCGTCGCGCCGGCGCTGGTCGATCCGCCGCTTCATCTCGTGGATTTCGGCGACGGCGGCAAAATCGAGATTGCGGCGCCAGATGAAGGGGCGAATCTGCTCGAGGAAGGATGCGCCGAAATCGCGGTCACCGGCGACCGGCCTTGCCTTGGAAAACGCGGCGCGCTCCCAGGTGCGGCCCTGGCTTTCGTAGTAGCTGAGCGCGGCGGCGAGGCTGACGACCGGCGGGGTGGCAGCGGGGTCGGGGCGCAGGCGCAGATCGACGCGGAAGACCATGCCATCCGCATCGCGCTCGGTGAGCAGCGGAACGAGATCGCGCGCGAGGCGCGCCATGGCGGATTGCGAATCGTCCCGGTAAACGGAAGATGAAGGATCGAACAGCAGCACGAGGTCGATATCGCTCGAATAGTTCAGCTCGCGCGCGCCGAGCTTGCCCATGCCCAGCACGGCGAAGCGGCTAGCCCGTTCGGGGTCGGCCGGATCGGGCAGGCTTATGGTGCCGCGCTCGTGCAGATGACGCAGCAGATGGCGCAGTGCGAGGCCGATGCTGGCATCCGCAAGGTCGGACAGCGCGGCGGTGACCTGCTCGACGCCCCAGGCGCCCGACAGGTCGGCCAGCGCGATGGCCAGTGCTGCGCGGCGCTTGACCTCGCGCAGGATGCGGCCGATCGCGGCGCGGGTGGCGAGCGGGTCGGCTTCGCGCAGCAGGGCCAGCGCCTCGTCCATCACCGGGCCGGCGCCCTCGGCGAGCACGCGCGGCGGAATATCGGACTCGCGCAGGGCGAGATTGGCGAGATGCGGGGCATTGCCGCCGAGACAGTCGAGCAGGGCGCGGCCCGGCGCCGCATCGGCGAAGCGCCGCGCGGCGGCGCCGATGGCGGCGAAATCCGCGACGAACGACGCGGCGGCCCGCGTGTCGGCGGGGGGCGGAAATCCGGAAGCCGGCGCCAGGAACTCGTTCATGCCGCCGGAAGTGTTCGATGAGGCGGCGGCTGCGTCAAGCCGGGCGGGTCGCCGGGCATGTCGGGCACCACGGCGCGCGGCTGGCGGGCACGCTTGTGCTGGTCGCGCTGCTGCTGCTGGGGGGCGCGGCCTGGCGGCTCGGCCAGGGGCCGGTGGACCTGCCGCCACTCGCCGCGCGGATCGGGGCGGCGGTAAGTGCCGCCGAGCCGGGGCTGACGGTCACGGTTGGGCGGGCCGGGCTGGCCTGGGAAGGGTTCCGGCGCGGCGGCGCGCCGATCGACCTGCGTCTCGCCGACATCGCTATCCGCAACCGCTCGGGGGTCGTCGCGGCGCGGATCTCGACGCTGCGGGTGACGCTGTCGCTCGCGGCACTGATCAAGGGCGCGATCACGCCGATCCGGATCATCGCGCATGATCCCGCCATCGTGCTGCGCCCCGCGCTACAGGCGCCCGGCGGGCTGGCCGCGCCGCCCGAGGCGGTGGGCGAACTGCTCGCGCTGATTTCTCAATCGCCGCGCACCGGCTTGCTCGATCTTTCGGCGCTCCGGGCGATCCGCATTGCCGACGCGCATGTGGCAATCGAGCCCGTCGGCGCGCTACCGGAGCTGGTGGCGACCGATGGCGCGCTGGTCTTTACCCGCCATCCGGGCGGGCGGATGGGGGGGGCTGCAAGCGCCGATTTCCACAATGGCGGCGAGGTGATCCCGCTCGGCCTGACGATCGCGGGGGATGCCGGCGCGGGACGGGTGACCGCATTGCTCGGCCCGTTCGATCCGGGGCGGCTGATGAAACCCGGCAGCCCGTTCACCGCGGTCGACCTGCCGGTGATGCTGGCGGCATCGTGGCCGGTGGGCCGGTTCACGACACCGGAGCTCGATCTCGGCGTCAGCGCAGCCGCCGGCGGCATTGCGGCGGGTACCGGGCAGGTGCCGATCGCCGGCCTGCAGGCCCACGCGGTGGCGACGCGGAATGAGGTATTGCTGTCGGATGCGCGCATAGATCTTGCTGGACCGAACGGGACAGCGGGACCGGCGGTGCGGCTGCGGGGGCAGATCGCGCTGCGCGGCGCCCTGCCCGCCGCGATCGATGCGACGGTCGATCAGGTTTCGGCGACCGACCTGACGCGCTACTGGCCGCAGGGCCTGCTGCGCGACGCGCGGCACTATGTCACCCGGCACATCAAGGCGGGAGTGGCGCGGGACGGGCGGTTCCATGCTGTCTTCGACCTCGCGACCGGAAAACTGGCGCCGGGGGCGGTGACGGGCGAGTTCGCGGCCAGCGGCGTGACGCTCGACTGGTTTCCCGGTGCGCCGGCGATGACGGCCCTTGCCGGTAAACTGCATTTCGCAGCCGATGATTCGCTCGACATCGATGCGACCGCGGGGCGGCTCGACGGTCTCGCACTGCGTGGGAACATGCGGATCACCACGCTCAGCCGGCACGACCAGACGGCAACCATCGGCGCCCATGCCACAGGCGGGCTGGCCGACGCGCTGGGCCTGCTGCGCAAGCCGCCGCTACGGCTGAAGACGACCGCCCTGAAGCTCGACCGGGCAACGGGACAAATGGCGGCGACGATCCATGCGAGCGTGCCGCTGAAGCGCCGGCTGGCGCTCGCGGATATCGCGATCAGGGCCGATGCGGCTCTGACCGCCGTACATCTGCCGCTGCCGTTCGCGGGACTGGCACTCGAAGACGGCAGCGCGGCGCTGGAGGTCGATCCAAACCATCTCGCCCTGCATGGCAACGGGCGCGTTGCGGCGACCGCGACGCGCTTCACGGCGGCGATGACGCTGCCTGGCGGGCCGCTCACGCTCGAGGCCAAGGCCAACGCCACACGTCTGGCTTTGGCGCGGATGGGCCTGCCGGTCGCCGCCTGGCGGTCGGGGGCGGCGCCGCTGACGGTGACCTATCGCGACCAGGCGGGCGGCGGTGTGTTGGAAATCGGCGCCGACCTGACCGGCGCGACGTTGGCCGCTCCCGCGTTCGGCTGGCACAAGGCGGCGGGGCAACCCGGCCGGGCGACGTTGCGGATCGGGTTGAGCGGTGGCGGCCCGTTCGGCGGGCTGGAAGCGGCGCATGTGGAGGCGCCGGGGCTGCTGTTCGACGGCGTGCGGCGGGCGGGGCGCTTCGCCGTTGCCATGGCACGGCTCGGCCAGTTGCGGGCGCGCGGCTCGGTGGCGCCGCCGGCCCGGCTCGGCGCGCCCTGGCGGATTTCGCTCTCCGGCGGAACGCTGGATCTTTCCGCGCTGATCGCGCAAGCCCGTGCGCAAGCCGGCACGGCGGCGGCCGCGCCGCGCCCGGCATCCGGCCCGGTCTGGGCGTTGAATGGAGCGTTCGCCCAGTTGCGGCTGCACGCCGCGCCAGCGCCGTTACTCGGCGCGACGCAACTCGCCGCGACCGGGGATGGCGACCGCCTCACCGGGCTCGAGGCGACACTTGCCCAGGGGCCGCGGCAAACCGGGCGGCTGACCTATCGCCGCGCCGGCGGGTTGACGCGGATCCGCCTCGACGCGCCGGACGCGGGGGCGCTGCTGGCGGCGACGGGTGCTACCGGAGGTGTGAACGGCGGCACGCTCACGCTCGATGCGACGCGGCAGGGGGGTCTTACGAAAGGGCGCCTCGGCATCGACGATTTCCGCCTGACCGAGGTGCCGGTGATGGCGAAGGTGCTGCAGGCGCTGACCATCTACGGCATGCCGGCGGCGACCTCCGGGCCGGGACTCGCCTTCACCCGGCTGGTGGCGCCGTTCACCATGTCCGGCGAGGTGGTGACGCTCGGCGGGGCGCGGGCATGGTCGCCCTCGCTCGGCTTCACCACCACGGGGCAGATCGACCTTGCGCGGAAGCGCTACGACCTGTCCGGGACGATCGTTCCCGCCTATGCGCTGAACACCCTGCCCGGCCGGATTCCGCTGATCGGCCGGCTGTTCAGCCCGGAGAAAGGCGGCGGGCTGTTCGCCGCGCGCTATACCGTGGTCGGGCCATTTGGCGCACCAAGGGTCGTGGTCAATCCGGTTTCTGCACTGGCGCCGGGATTCATCCGCGACCTGTTCGGCATCGGGCCGCCGGAAGCACCGGCGAAACCATGACGCAAACGTCAGGAAGCGTCCGCAAAGATTGACTTGCCGAACGACGCCCCATAGATCATCCAGCAAACGACAGCGACGCGAAACGCCAAACCTGTGGAGTGACCATGAAGCTGCTGGTGCCTGTAAAGCGTGTGGTTGATTACAATGTGAAGGTCCGGGTGAAATCGGATGGCAGCGGGGTCGAGCTTGCCGGCGTGAAGATGTCGATGAACCCGTTCGACGAAATCGCGGTTGAGGAGGCGGTGCGGCTCAAGGAAAAGGGCGTGGCAACCGAGATCGTCGCGGTGTCGATGGGGGTGAGCGCCTGCCAGGAGACTATCCGCACGGCGCTGGCGATGGGGGCCGACCGGGGCATCCTGGTCGAGACCGAGGCCGAGCTGCAGCCGCTGGCGGTGGCGAAGATGCTCAAGGCGCTGGTGACGCGCGAGCAGGCCGACCTCGTGATCATGGGCAAGCAGGCGATCGACGACGACATGAACGCCACCGGCCAGATGCTCGCCGCTCTGCTCGGCTGGCCGCAGGGCACCTTCGCCAGCAAGGTCGCGATCGCCGACGGCACGGTGACGGTGACGCGTGAGGTGGATGGCGGGCTGGAAACGGTCGCGCTGAAGCTGCCGGCGGTGGTTACGGCGGATCTGCGGCTGAACGAGCCGCGCTACGCCTCGCTGCCGAACATCATGAAAGCGCGCAAGAAGCCGATCGAGACGGTGAAGCCGGAAGATCTCGGCGTCGACCCGGCGCCGCGGCTGACCACGCTGAAGGTGGCCGAGCCGCCGCAGCGCAAGGCAGGGGTCAAGGTCGGCTCGGTGGCCGAACTCGTCGAGAAACTGCGCAACGAAGCGAAGGTGATCTGATCATGGCAGAGGTTCTGGTTCTCATCGAGCACGACGGCGCGCATGTGAAGCAGCCGGCGCGCAGCGCGGTTGCGGCGGCGGCGAAGCTCGGCACGGTGCATGCGCTGGTCGCTGGCGAAAACGTGGGGGGCGCAGCGCAGGAAGCCGCCGCGATCGCCGGGGTGGACAAGGTGCTGGTCGCGGACAGCAAGGCGCTGGCGCACGCGCTGGCCGAGCCGCTGGCCGACCTGATCGTGAAACTCGCCGGCAATTACACTCATGTCCTCGCCGCCTCCACCGCGACCGGCAAGAACGTGATGCCCCGCGCCGCAGCCCTGCTCGACGTGCAGCCGATCAGCGACATCGCCGGGGTGGTGGATGCCGACACCTTCGTCCGCCCGATCTATGCCGGCAACGCGATGGCAACGGTGAAATCCGCCGACGCGAAGAAGCTCATCACCGTGCGCGCGGCGAGCTTCGATCCCGCACCGGCCGAAGGCGGAGCGGCGGCGATCGAGACGATCGAGGTCGGGGTCGACGCCGGTGGTTCGAGCTTCGTCGGCGCCGAGCTTTCGAAGAGCGAGCGGCCGGAGCTGACGGCGGCGCGGATCGTGGTTTCCGGCGGGCGCGGCATGCAGAACGGCGAGAATTTCGGCAAGCTGCTCGACCCGATCGCCGACCGGCTGGGGGCCGCGGTGGGCGCCTCGCGTGCGGCGGTCGATGCCGGGTTCGTGCCGAACGACTACCAGGTGGGGCAGACCGGCAAGATCGTCGCCCCCGACCTCTACATGGCGGTCGGCATTTCCGGCGCGATCCAGCATCTCGCGGGCATGAAGGATTCCAAGGTCATCGTCGCGATCAACAAGGACGAGGACGCGCCGATCTTCCAGGTGGCCGATTACGGCCTGGTGGGCGACCTGTTCACAGTGCTGCCGGAGTTGCAGAAGGAGCTCGGCTGAGCCCTGCGGGCTTGAGCGACATCAAGGCGCCGGGCGGCCATAAAGGCTAGCCCGGCCTGTGTTTCAGGCGGAAGGAAAAGTAGATGGAGATCAGGACTCTCGGCGTGCTCGGCGCGGGCGCGATGGGCAACGGCATCGCGCATGTCGCCGCCCTGTCCGGGCTCGATGTCGTGCTCGTCGACACCGCGCAGGCGGTGCTGGAGAAGAGCATGGCGACCATGCGGAAGAACCTCGAGCGCCAGGTGCAGAAGGGCACGATCGACGCGGCGGCCGAGGCAGCCGCCCTCGCCCGCGTCTCGCCCATGACCACGCATGACGCTTTTGCGAAATGCGACATGGTGATCGAGGCGGTGCCGGAGCGCGAGGAGATCAAGCGCGCGGTCTATGCCCAGGTGATCCCGCATCTCGCGCCGCACGCGATCCTCGCCTCGAACACCTCGTCGATTTCGATCACGAAGCTCGGCCGGGCGTCGGGGATCGCGGAGCGGTTCGTTGGCATGCATTTCTTCAACCCGGTGCCGATGATGAAGCTTGTCGAGGTGATAAGCGGGCTGGAGACGGCGGATGCGACGGTTGCCGCGGTCGAAGACCTGGCAAAGCGGATGGGCAAGATCACCATCGCAGCACAGGACATGCCGGGCTTCATCGTCAACCGCATCCTGGTGCCGATGCTCAACGAGGCGATCTTCGCGCTGCACGAGGGGATCGGCGACGTGGTCTCGATCGACAACGGCATGAAGCTCGGTGCCGGGCATCCGATGGGGCCGCTGACGCTGTGCGATCTGGTCGGGCTCGATGTCGCGCTGGAAGTGATGCGCGTGCTGCATGCCGGGCTCGGCGAGGACAAGTATCGCCCCTGCCCGCTGCTGGTGAACTATGTCGAGGCCGGCTGGCTTGGCCGCAAGACCGGGCGCGGCTTCTACGACTATTCCACCAACCCGCCGACGCCGACGCGCTGAGGCTTGACTTTCAAGGGAAGACCCGGCGCCGCGCGGTGCCGGGTTTTTGCGCTTACGGGGCGCGGCTTCAGGATTTCCACTGGCTGAGCACCACGCTGGCGATGATCAGCACGCCGCCGAGCACCTGGGCAGGGGCAAATATCTCGCCAAAGGCAGCACCCACAAGCCCGGCCCAGACCGGCTCCAGCGTGTAGATCAGCGTCGCCCGGTTGGCCGGGATGCTGCGCTGCGCCCAGTTCTGCGCGACCAGGACGAAGGCGGTGGCGAGGCCCATGCCGGTCATCGCCGCGAAGGGAAAGGCACGGGTGGTGATCATGATGCCGCCGCGCACCGCCTCGACGGCGAAGGAAATCACGCTGACGGTGGCCAGTTGGACGATGGCGATACGGCGCGGATCGGCGGCGAGCGCGCTATGGCCGATCAGCACGATTTCGAGCGCCGCCCCCAGCGCGCCGCCGAGGGTGAGCCACTGGCCGCGGTCGAAGGCGAGCGACAGGCCGGTCATGCCGGAGACCAGGACGAGGCCGACGAAGGCGAGCACGAGGCCAGCTGTCGCGAACAGGCCGGGACGGCGGCGGAAGATCAGGAATTCGAGCAGCGGGACCATCGGCACGTAGAGCGCGGTAAGGAAGGCGGATTCGCCGCTCGCCACGGTGCGCAGCCCGTCCGCCTGCAGACCGTAGCCGAGGAAGAGAACAAGACCGATGGTGATGCCGCCGGTGATCTCCATCCGGGTGAAGCTCGCCGGATGCGGGCGGGTGACGAGCACGACGGCGAGTGCGGCAACGCCGAAGCGCCAGCCGACAAAGGCATACGGCCCGATGAAGGGCAGCGACAGGCGGGTGAGCAGGAACGTCCAGCCCCAGATCACGGTCACCGAAAGCAGGACGAGGACCGGGGCGTTCGGACGTGACAGGAAGCCGGAGACCGGCGATGACGGACGGGCGATGTCGCTCATGGCCTCCATCAACGCGATAAGCGGACCGGCGGCAAGCCCGCGCGATCAGGTGAGACGCAGCCTTGCTTCCACGACATCCTCCTCGCCGGGAACATGGGCGATCGCGAAGCCGAGATGACGGATGAAGGCGAGCATCGGGTGGTTGTCGGCCAGAACCTGACCGATGATGTCGACAACACCCTCGTCGCGCGCCCAGTCGATCAGGTCGCGCATCAGCGCCGAGCCGAGGCCGACGCCCTTCGCCGCACCCTCGACGAGGACGGCGAACTCGCCCTCGGTGCCGTCGGTATCGGAGCGGACCAGGCGGGCGACGCCGACTGTCTCGCCGGTGGCGGTTTCGACTGCGATCAGGGCGAGTTCGCGGCCGTAATCGACCTCGGTGAGGCGGACCACCTGCTCGGGCGTAAGCTGGCGCACGGCAGAGAAGAACCGGAAGCGGACATCCTCCGGCGTGAGGCGGGAGAACAGGCGCTGATGGGCGGCGGCGTCTTCCGGGCGGATCGGGCGGATCTGGAAGCCCCTGCCTTTCAGCGTCATCGTGTGGGCGAGATGGGCGGGATAGGGCGTGATCGGCAGCGGCTGGCGACGCTCGCCGGGCGCGTGCAGCGTGATCCGCACATTGGCGGCGATGACGCCGGCGCCGGTGGCGAATAGCGGGTCGATTTCCAGGCGCTCGATTTCCGGCCAGTCGACGACGAGCTGGCTGATGCGGACCAGGGTGCCGGCGACCGCGGCGCGATCCGCCTCGTCCAGGCCGCGGGCGGGGCGCAGCAGCGCGTTGCCGCCGGCGCGGAGGATCAGTCCCTCGGCCAGTTTCAGGTTGAGGGGCGGGAGATCGAAGGCGAGGCGTGAGGTATCGGCGGCGTCGCCACCACCGGGGCCGAAGCCGATGGTGGGGCCGACGAAGGGCTGCTCGCCGACCAGGATGCGCAGCTCTCGGGCGCGAGGAAGCTGGCGCTGGACGAGGAAGCGCGCCCCCTCGGGAAATTCGCCCCTGCGGCGCAGGCGGGCGGTGATCAGCGTGGCGGCCGCGCTGGCGGAAGCGGCGTCCGGCAGGTCAAGCGAGACGCTGCCTTCGGGGCGGCGCCGCGCGAGATCGGGGTGGGAGACCTTCACCACCACCGGAAAGCCGAGCGACGAGGCCGCCGCCGCCACATGTTCCGGCGTGTCGACGATGCGTGTTGCGGCGGTTTCGATGCCATAGGCCCGCAGAATGGCGAAGCCGGCATCCTGCGGCAGTGCGGTGCGGCCACCATTGCGGGCGAGAGAAAGGGCGGCATGGACGGCGGCCCGGTCGGGGGCGACATCGAGCACCGCGGAGGGCGGCAGTTCGCGGGCGGCGGCGCGGATGGCGCGGTGGCGGAGCAGGTCGCCGAACCCTTCGACGGCACGTTCCGGCGTGGCGAAGGCGGCGACCCCGGCCTCGGCCAGCCGGCGGCGCTGCGGGGCGGCGGTGGTCTCGCCGAGCACGGCGGCGAGCAGCGGCGCCTTGATGCTGCCGGAACAGGCAATCAGCCCGGCGATCGCGGCATCGTCCGCCGGGCCGGAGGGGGCATGGATGACCAGCACGCCACCCACCTCGGGGGAAGCGGCCAGCATGGCGGCGACGTCGGCAAGGCGGGTGCCGGGTGCGTCCTGTAGCGCGATCGGCCCAGCTGGCTCGGGTGAAGCGCCGAGCAACAGGCCGAGCACACGGCGGGTTTCGTCGGACAGCGCTGCAAGGCCGATGCCGGCGGCGAGCGCGGTGTCGGCGGCGAGGCGGCAGGCGCCAACACTGTTGCCGATGATCGCAAGACTGTCGCTGCGGGCCGGACGGGCGCGGGTGAGCGTTTCGGCGGCTGCAAGAAATTCGCCGAGGCTGGTGGTCAGCATCACGCCGGCACGGCGCAGCGCGGCCTCGAACCCGGCGAGCGCGATGCCGCTTGGATCGCCAAGCCGGGCGCCGGGAACGATGGCGACGATGGGGCGCAGGCGCGCCGCCGCGCGGGCGGCCGAGAGGAACAGGCGCGGATCACGCAGGCCGGCGATTTCCATCAGGATCGGGCCGGTGCCGGGGTCGCGCGAGAGATGGTCGAGCACCCGGCCGAAGCCGATATCCGCATTGCCGCCGATGCCGACGACATGGGAGAAGCCGATGCCGTTGGGCGCCGCCCAGTCGATCACCGCGCGGGCTAGCGCGGGGGACTGGCCGAGCAGCGCGACCCGACCGGGCGGCGGCGGTATGTGGCTGCGCAAGGCGTTCAGCCGCGCCCCCGGTGCGGCGATGCCGAAGGAACGCGGGCCGACGACCCGCACTCGGGCGGCCAGCGCTGCCTCCCGCAATCCGTCGACCGCGGCGTAGACCACCGCAGCCCCGCGGAGGCGGCCGGCAAGGCCGGCGATGACGCCGGGCACCGCCTCGGGCGGATCGGCGATCAGCGCAAGATCGACAGTTTGCGCGCCCTCCCCCGGTTCCCTGATGTCGCCCGGAAAGCCGGCGGCGTCCAGCGAGGCGCGTAGCGATCGGCCGACTGCCGTGTCGCCGCCCGAGAGCATGATGGTCTTCGGGGCAAAAAGGGCCTCGGGGTCGAAGCGATTGACGATGGAATAGCCAAGCGGCTTCATCGCGGCTCCTCCTTATCTTCGGCGGCGCGCGGCAGACTAGATCGGTTTGGCGCCAACCGGAACCGCCCTGGGGTGACGATACCGCGTCATCCGATCGGACGAGGTGCGGCCCGGCCCGGCGCTACCGGGCGGGGCCGACAATCGTGGGTTCGGGCAGGGCGGCGCCGCTGCCGACATAGGCCGGATTCGCATTGCGCACGCAGCGCGAGATCATGTCCCGCCGAGCGTGGATCTCGGCAAGGCGGTCGAACCGGGAGCCCTGGTCGGGCGTGCCCTGGAACGGGGTGGCGAACTGGTCGGTGCGCGAGAGATAGGCATAGTCGTGCGCGCGCTCATAGGCATTGGCCTGCTGGGTGCAGGCCGCGATGTCGGCCTGCTCGGCGGGCGAGGCGGGCGGCGGCGCGCCGAAGGTGCAGGCGGCGAGCGGCAGGATCAGCAGGGCCAGGGTCAGGATGGGGCGCGGCATGGCGGGTTTTCCTTGGATTCGCGCGGGAGCAGCTGTGCGCGCAGGGCGTTCTCGTCGAGAGCGCCCGTATCGGTCAAGCCAGTGCGGGCCGCGGCGCCGAGCAGCGCACCGTCGAGCTCTGCGGCGCCACGGTCGAACCGCACGAAACGGGCGGTCCAGCCGCCACCGGCGAGCAGGGCGACGAGGCCGAGCAGGCGGAGGCAGACGGAGACGCCATGCGCCGTCGAGAGATCGGCGATATGGTCGACCGAGGAGGCCCAGACCCTGGCATCGCGGTCGCGCAGCACGACATCGGGGCCGCCGGCGAAGCGGAAGCCGCGGCGCGGCCCCTCGGCGCCGGCGCGGGCGGCGCGGTGCGCGGCTTCCCAGGCCTGTTCAAGATCTCGCTTCTGTACGCGTGGCAGGCGTGCCGGCGGGATCGGCACGAGATGCAGTTCGGTGCCGTCGGCAGCGACGGCGCGGGGAATGGCGACGGCCATGTCCTTCAGATGGCGATCCGCACGCCGAGTTCCACGACGCGGTCGGACGGGATCTTGAAGAATTCGGTGGCCGATATCGCGTTGCGCAGCATGAACAGGAAGATCGCCCTGCGGATGAAGCCGAGCTTGGGCACGGTCGCGGCGACAATGGTCTCGCGGCCGAGGAAATAGCTGATCTGCATCGGGTTGAAGGGCAGCCCCTGCTCTCGCAGCAGGTCGAGCGCTCGGGGGATGTTGGGGCTTTCCATGAAACCGAAGGAAAGCAGCACGCGATAGACGCCCTCGGAGAGTTCCTCGACCTTGGCGCGCCGCGCATCGCCCACGAAGGGGACGCCGGGATTGCGCACGGTGACGAAGACCACAGTTTCGTGCAGTACCTTGTTGTGCTTGAGGTTATGCAGCAGCGAGGACGGCGTATATTCGGGGTTTCCGGTCATGAAGACGGCGACGCCGGGAACACGGACGATGCGCGATTGCGGCAGCCGGCCGAGGAACGAGGCGAGCGGCAGGCTATCCTGCTGCCAGCGCTGGTGAAGCAGGGCGCGGCCGCGGCGCCAGGTGGTCATGACGGTGATGAGGCTGAAGCCGATGGCAAGCGGTACCCAGCCGCCATCGAACACTTTCAGCACGTTGGAGCTGAAGAAGGCGAAATCAACCAGCCCGATGGCGCCGAAGACCAGCACGGTGCGGCGAAGCGGCCAGTTGAAATGCCGGCAATAGACGAAGGCAGCCAGCGCGTTCGTCGACAGGAAGGTGCCGGTGACGGCGATGCCGTAGGCCGAGGCGAGGGCGGAAGACGAGCCGAAACCGAGGACCAGCAGCACGACGACGACGAACAGGAAGCTGTTGACCGGCGGGACATAGATCTGCCCCTGCTCGGTCTCGTTGGTGTAGCGGATCGGCATGCGCGGCAGCAGGCCGAGCTGGGTGCTCTGCCGGGCAACCGAATAGGCGCCGGAGATCACGGCTTGACTGGCGATCACTGTCGCGATGGTCGCCAATATGACCATCGGCACCACCAGAGCATGCGGCAGCAGGAAGAAGAACGGGTTGCTCGCGGCGTGCGGATCGCGGATCACGAGGGCGCCCTGGCCGAAATAGTTGAGCAGCAGGCATGGAAGGACGAAGAACAGCCAGGAGACGCGTATCGGCTTCGCGCCGAAATGCCCCATATCCGCGTAAAGCGCCTCGGCGCCGGTGACCGCCAGCACGACCGAGCCGAGCGCGATGAAGGCGAGAAGATCGTGCCGCATGATGAACGCGGCGCCGTAGACAGGAACCAGCGCGCGCAAGACATTCGGATGAATGAAGATCTGGTGAAGACCAAGCGCGCCGATCACCACGAACCAGATCACCATGATCGGGCCGAACGCACCGCCCACCCGCGCCGTGCCGAACCGCTGGACGAAAAACAGCACAAGAATGACCGCGATGGCGATCGGGAGCACGAATTCCTTGAGCCCCGGGGAGACCACCTCCATGCCCTCGACGGCGGAGAGCACGGAAATGGCGGGGGTGATTGTCGCATCGCCGAAGAAGAGGCCGGCACCGCAGATGCCGATGATGCCGATGATCCATTTCGTCCGGTCGGACTGGGTGACGCGCTGGGCGAGCGCCATCAGCGAGAGCGTGCCGCCCTCGCCCTCGTTGTCGGCGCGCATGATCAGGAGGACGTATTTGATGGTGACGGTTATGATCAGCGCCCAGAAGATGAGCGAGAGCAGACCAAGGACGTCGGATTCCTGGAGTTTATTGCCAGGGAAATATGACAGCGAGGCCTGCACCGCGTAGAGCGGCGAGGTGCCGATATCGCCGTAGACGACACCGAGCACGCCGATCAGGCCAGCGAGACGGAGCTTCTCGCCGGGAGAGCCGTGCGGGGTCGCGCTTTCGCTCAAGCGGCGCTCCCGTCCCGGCCGCGGCCGATCGGCGCCACCTCGCCGGTCATGCCGGCGAGCACCTCGGCGACGTGGCGCACGGCAACCGGCTTGCCCTCGCGGGTCAGGCGGCCGGCCATGTTCAGCAGGCAGCCGAGATCACCGGCGAGCAGCAGCTCGGCGCCGGTCGCGGCGATGTCGGCGGTCTTGTCGGAGACCATGCGGGCGGAAATGTCGGGATGCTTGACACAGAACGTGCCGCCGAAGCCGCAACAGACCTCGGGCGTGTCCATTTCCACGATTTCCAGCCCCTCGACGCGGGAGAGCAGCGCGCGGGGCTGGTCCTTGACGCCGAGTTCGCGCAGCCCGGCGCAGGAATCGTGATAGGTGGCGCGCTGCGGCAGGGCGACATCGAGCCCGGCAAAACCCATCACGTCGACCAGGAAGCTGGTGAGCTCGAAGGTTTTCGCGGCGATGACGTCGGCCTTGAAGCGCAGGTCGGGGTCGGCCTCGAACAGGCCGGGCATGTGCTTGCGAAGCATGCCGGCGCACGAGCCCGAGGGGGCGACGACGTAATCGTAGCCCGCGAGGGCGGTGAGCAGGCCCTCGGCCAGGGCGCGGGCGGTTTCATGATCGCCGGAATTGTAGGCGGGCTGGCCGCAGCAGGTCTGCGCCCGCGGCACCTCGACCGTGCAGCCGGCGGCCTCAAGCAGGCGGATGGCGGCGAAGCCGACGCTCGGCCGGTAGAGATCGGCGAGGCAGGTGACGAACAGGGCGACGCGCGGTGCGGCCGCGGCGGATTCACTCATGAGGACGCTCCCTTGGCGGATGTCGGCGCGGCGGCGGGCTGGCGGGGCAGGAAGATGAAGATCCGGCCTGTGCCGTCCTGGGCACTCGCCTGCGCCGCGGCCTCGTTGCCGATTCCGAAGAAGATCTGCGCGGCGGAGGTGCCGTGGGCACCGACATCGATGTCCTGCGCGGTGGTCAGCCGGGCGAGCGACTTCGTCGCGACATAGACGGGCGCGCCGAGCGGAATCGCCTTCTCGTCCACCGCGATCGAGCCTTCCGGCGCCAGCGGCACGTCAAGCGCGCCGGGTGTGCCGAGATCGTCGGGCACGCCGCGGATGCGCTTGAAGAACACGTAGTTCTTGTTCGCATCCATCAGGCCGCGCGCCTCGACGGGATGGGCGAGCAGCCACGCGCGGATCGAGGTGATCGAGACCTGGTCGGGCTTCAAATAGCCCTTCTCGACCATCAGCTTGCCGATCGGCGTGTAGGTGCGGCCGTTGGTGCCGTCGAAGCCGAGATCGATGAGCGTGCCGTCCGGCAGACGCAGGCGCGCGGCGCCCTGGAGCTGGATCATGTAGGCGTCGACCGGATTCTTGACCCAGGCAACTACCTTGGCCTCGCGGTTGATCTCGCCGGCCTCGATCTGGGCGCGGGTGTAATAGGGCACCATTGTGCCGTAGCGCAGGCGGCCGACGATACGGCGCTTGCCGGAGGAGTCGCGGAAGGCGGACAGGTTGGCGTTCACGAGATTGCGCGGACGACCGTAGATCGGGACATCGTAGCCGCGCTCGCGGATTTCCGAGCCGGGATAGACCGGCTCGTAATAGCCGGTGATCCGCGTGGCGCCGGACGCTGCATAGGGCACCATCCATGCCTCGAAGAAATGCTGGGCCGCGGCCGCGTCATCCGGCGGGACGGCTTCGGCGGCAGCACAGGCAGCGCGCCACTGGCCGGCCTTGCCGCCGAGCGCGCCAGCCACGCCGACGCCACCCAGCGTCTGGTCGACCGGCATGACCGCGATCACCTTGCATGACCTCTGGAAACTCGGCAGGCCGGCGACGGCAGCCTCAACGCTCCAGCCGGGGAGCGTGGCGAAGGGCACAGGGGTGAGGCCGGCATGATCGGCCTTGGGCGCGCCGGCGGGCGGCAAGGCACAGCCGGCGAGCAGGGTGATGGCGGTGAACAGCGCGGCAAGGCCGCGCAAGGTGGATCGGTGCATGGATCAGCCGCTGCGCGCCGCCGCCAGCCGCCAGGTCGGGTCGGCCGCGCCGAGGGATTTCTCGAAACTCCAGAGGTCGACGATCTCGGTCATCGCCTCGGTGCCAGCGATAACCTGCCCCTGGCGATCACGCGTGTAGTTCTGCTGGTCGGAGACGAAGCGGACGACGATCACGGCCTCGCCGCCGAGGAGTTCGGCCTCGTCGATCGTCGCCTCGACAATGCGGACGATCTCGGTGTGCTGGGTTTCGCCAGCCTCGGCGCGCTGGGCCACCGCCTGCTCGAAGGTCGCGAACACGCCAGGCGTGAGCAGCGGCCGCAGGGCCGCGAGGTCGCCTGCGGCGAAGGCAAGCACGATGCGGCGGAAGCTGGCCTCGGCGCCGTCGAGAAACCGGGCCGGATCGAAGCCGCGCTCGGCCTGGGCGATGCGCGCGAGCGTCTGCCCGACGACGGTGTGAGGCGCGGGCACCGGGCGGGTGGACCGCGGCGGCTCGGCAACCCCCTCGATCACCGGGCCGCCGGGACGCTGCATGCCGCCGGCCGCAGTCGGCTCGGGCATGGGCGGCCGCTCGTAGCCGGTGCGACGGCCCAGCACGCTGCGCAAGCGCAGCACCAAGAAGCCCGCGACGAGCGCGAGAAGGACGATATCGACGGGAAATCCGGTATGCATGACGCTAAGACACCTGTTCTCGGGGCAAGCCCGCCCTCGTGATAGGCCGAGCGCGGCGCGCCCGCAACCGCGGCATGCCCGACGCGCGGTTTGCCGAAGCCCCCGGCGCAGGGTATCGCTGAAGGCATGATCCTGCTTCGCCACGGCCAGAGCGAGTTCAACCTCCACTTCACCGCGACGCGGCGTGACCCTGGAATCGAGGATCCCGGACTGACCGAACACGGGCACGCGCAGGCGGAGGCCGCGGCTTCGGCGCTTGAAGGGCACTCGCTGCGGCGGCTGATCGTTTCGCCCTATACCCGCACGCTACAGACGGCGGCGCCGGTGCTGGCGCGGCGGCCCCTCGATGTCGAAATCTCGGCGGAGATCCGCGAGCGGTTCCACTTCACCTGCGATATCGGCAGCCCACCGGATCGCCTTGCCGAGAGGTTCCCGGATCACGATTTCGCGCACCTGCCGACTCGCTGGTGGCCTGACGAAACCGAGACGGAGGAGGCGGTGATCGAACGCGCGAATCGGTTCCGCGCGGCGATGGCGGCGCGGCCGGATTGGCGGGAGACGCTGGTGGTCAGCCATTGGGCCTTCATCCTGGCACTCACCGGACAGTCACTGACCAACGGTTCATGGATCAACTATGATCCGACCTCGCCGCCGCCGTCCGCCTTGCGCTGGCGTCCCTGACCGCGGCCGGCGCAGGAGGTCTTGAATCGTGCGTCAGACATCAAAAAATACGTCAGGCCTGAAGTCGTATCGGGACGAGAAGACGGGCGCGGAAAGGCCAGAGGCGCGTGACACGACGACCAATCACCGCATGAGGCGCCTCCGCCTCGCCGCCGCCGCGCTGCTGACGCCGGGACTTGCAGGCTGCGCCGTCGGTCCCGCGTTCCACATGCCGCAGACCAATGTGCCGGCGCGGTTTTCGGCCACCGCGGACGCAAAGCCGGCCTGGCCGAAGCCCGGATGGTGGCGCCATTTCGGCTCGCCGGAGCTCGACCGGCTGGTGGAAGCGGCGAAGGCACACAATTTCTCGGTGATCGAGGCGATCGACCAGCTCGAGGCGGCCAACGCGCAGGCACAGATCGCCGGCGCGCCACTGCTGCCAGCGATCACGGGCAGCGGCAGCGGGTCATTCCAGCAGATCCAGGCGAATGCCGGCAACGGGCTGCAGGCGGTGGATACGCGCAGCTTCACCGCGACGTTCCAGGCCTCCTACCAGCTCGATTTCTGGGGCAAGAACTATGACGCGCTGCGCGCGGCGCAGGCGAACGCGGCGGCGGCGGAATTCAACGCGGCGACGGTGGCACTGACCGCCGAAGCCTCGGTCGCCACCGTCTATTTCCAGGTACTGGCGTACCAGGACCAGCTGGGAATTGCGCAACGCAATCTGAAGGCGGCGGAGGGGCTGCTCGCACAGTTGCGGGCGGAACTGCGGGCCGGGATCGTCGATGCACCGACGGTGGCGCAGCAGGCTGCGCTGGTTGCGTCTGAGCGGGCGAACATTCCCAACCTGGTCTCGCAGATGCGCCAGGAGGCGATCGGCCTCGGCATCCTGACGGGGCGGGCGCCGGAATTCCTGCGCGTGCGGGGCGGCTCGCTCGGCGCGCTGACGGTGCCGGCGCTGGCGCCGGGACTGCCGGCCGGACTGCTGGAGCGCCGGCCCGACATCGCGGAGGCGAAGGCCAACCTGATCGCCGCCAACGCCAATGTGCGTGGCGCGATCGCGGCGTTCTTCCCGTCGATCACGCTGACCGGCTCGGGCGGCTGGCAGAGCAAGGCGCTGAACCTTCTCTTCGCGCCAGGCTCGACACTGATCTCGGCGGCAACCTCGATCGCCCAGCCGATCTTCGAGGGCGGTGCACTGACCGGGCAGCTGCGGGTGAGCCGCGCGACCTATCGGGAAGATGTCGCAAAATACGAGCAGGCGGTGGTGCAGGCTTTCACCGATGTCGAGACCGCGATGACCGCGCTGCGCTACGCCACCGACCAGGAAGCGCTGCAGCAGGTTGCGGTCGCACGCGCCCGAGCCGCGCTGGATGGCGCCAGGGCGCAGCTCAGGGCCGGCGTGGTCGATATCGGCACGGTGCTGAACGCCGAGCAGACCCTGCTGTCGGACGAGACGACGCTGGTGACGACGCGGCTCACCCGGCTCGATGCCGCGGTCAATCTCTACAAGGCGATGGGCGGTGGCTGGACGGCCGGCGCCGACAAGGATCACTGACGATGGCGAAACGGCGCGGACGGATCATTTTCGGGCTGGTGGCGCTCGCCCTTGTCGGCGCGGTGGCGTACCGGCTGGCGCACCGGACGAAACCCGCGCACGGCAGCGGGGCAACGGCGATTCCTGTGGAGGTGGCGAAAGCGACGCGGCAGAACGTGCCCGTCTACCTCGATGCGCTCGGCACCGTCGTCGCCTACCACACGGTGACGGTGCAGCCGATGATCACCGGGCCGCTCACAAGAATCCTGTTCACGCCCGGCCAGTTCGTGAAGAAGGGCGATCTTCTCGCGGAGATCGATCCCGCACCCTATCGCGCGACACTCGACCAGGCGGAGGCGAAGCTTGCGCAGGACAAGGCGAGTCTCACAAACGCGGAAATGCAGGCGCGACAATACGCCTCGCTGGTCAAGCAGAACTACACCTCGAAACTGCAGGCGGCGACGGCGCTCGCCACCGCCGCCGAGGATCGGGCGCTGGTGAAGCAGGACGAGGCCAGCATCGAGACCGACCGGATCAATCTCGGCTATACGCGGATCACCGCGCCGATTTCCGGACGCACCGGCATCCTGCAGGTGAATGCCGGCAATATCGTCAGCCCAAGCACTACCAGCGGCATCGTGGTGATCAACACGCTACAGCCGATCTCGGTGCAGTTCAGCCTGCCGCAGCAGGATCTGCCGGCGATCATCGCCGCGATGAAGCGTGGCAAGGTTGACCTGCTCGCCACCGAGGAGGGCGATCCGCAGACCGCGAAGGTGCTCGACCACGGCACGCTCGCCGTTCTCGACAACACGGTGAATGCGAACACGGGAACGCTGACGCTGAAGGGCACGTTTGCAAATCCGGACCTCACGCTGTGGCCCGGCGCCTATGTGAACGTCCGCACGCTGGTCCGGACGATCGACAATGCGGTGACCGTGCCACCGGTCGCGGTGCAGCAGGGACCTTCCGGTAGCTTCGTCTTTCTCGTGAAGCCGCCGGCCAAGAAGGGGGGATCGTTCACCGTGATTGACCAGAAAGTGACGCTCGGCGTGCAGACGGCGCGCGTCGTGGTCGTCACCAGCGGACTTGTCCCTGGCGACGAGGTGGTAACCGAGGGCAATTCGCGCCTGAAGGGCGGATCGGCGATCCACATCGTCACGGGTTCCGCCGGCGCGCCGTGAACATTTCCGCCCCGTTCATCGCCCGGCCGGTCGCGACATCGCTGCTCGCGATCGCGCTGCTGCTGATCGGCGCGATGGGCTATCGGGCACTGCCGGTCTCCTCGCTGCCACAGGTCGATTTTCCGACGATCCAGGTGGTGACCAAGCTTCCCGGCGCCTCGCCGGATACCGCCTCGAAACTGCTGACCGCGCCGCTCGAGCGGCAGTTCGGGCAGATCGCGGGGCTGGCGGCGATGAGTTCGATCTCGAGCCAGGGGACCAGCGCGATCACGCTGCGGTTCGACCTCTCGATGCCGATGACGACGGCCGCCCAGGACGTTCAGGCCGCGATCAACGCCGCCTCGGGCACGCTGCCACCAAACCTGCAATATCCGCCGACCTATTCCGAGGTGAATCCAGCGGACGCACCGATCCTGACGCTGGCGCTGACCTCGCGCACGCTGCCGCTCAACGCCATCGCGGATGCGGCTCAGACCCGGCTTGTGCCCAAGCTCTCTCAGGTGAAGGGGGTGGGCAAGGTGACGGTCGAGGGCGGGCTGACCAAGGCAATCCGCATTGAGGTGAACCCGGCGCGGCTCGCTGCCTATGGCGTGTCGCTCGAGGATGTGCGCAACGCCATCGCCAATGCCAACCAGTCCGGCGCCAAGGGCGCGCTGGACGGGCATAATCAGGCCTACACGATCGGCGCCAACGACCAGATTACCATGCCGGCGCAGTATCGCGACCTGATCATCGCCTATCGCAATGGCGCGCCGGTGCGGCTGTCGGCGGTGGGGACGGTGAGCCCTGGCCTCGAGAACGACCTGCAGAGCGCGAGTTATGACGGCACGCCGGCGGTGGTGGTCGATATCCAGCGCCAGCCCGGGGCGAACATCGTCAGCACGGTGGCGGATGTGCGGGCTGCGCTGGCGGGGCTGCGCGCGGCGATGCCGCCGGGCATCGATGTGAAAGTCGTCGCCGACCGGACGGGGACGATCCGTGCCTCGGTGCGGGACGTGCAGATCACGCTGATCACCGCGGCCCTTCTCGTCGTGCTGGTGATCTTCCTGTTTCTGCCCAATCCGCGCGCGGTCCTGGTGCCGGCGGTGGCGTTGCCGCTCTCGATCGTCGCGACCTTCGCGGTGATGAACGAACTTGGTTTCCAGCTCGACAATCTCTCGCTGATGGCGCTTACCGTCGCTTCGGGCTTCGTGGTCGACGACGCGATCGTGATGATCGAGAACATCGTCCGCTTCATCGAACAGGGCGAGTCGCCGCTGCGGGCCGCCTATCTCGGCAGCGCGCAGATCGGCTTCACCATCGTGTCGCTCACCGTGTCTCTGGTCGCGGTATTCATTCCACTGCTGTTCATGCCGGGAGTGATCGGGCGGCTGTTCTCGGAATTCGCGGTAACGCTGTCGATCGCGGTGGTGATCTCGGCGGTGGTGTCGCTCACGCTGACGCCGATGATGAGCGCGCGGCTGCTGCGCGGCGCCGAGGCCTCGCAGCCGGGACGGATCGCGCGCGCGGCGGAGGCGGCGCTGGCGAGCGTGCGGGAGCGCTACCGCGCCGGCCTGGCCTGGAGCCTGCGGCACCAGCGGCTGATGCTCGCCACCTTCGGGGCGACGGTCGTGGCCACCGGCATCCTGTTCGCGATCATCCCGAAGGCGTTGCTGCCGCAGGAGGATACCGGCGCGATCGTCGCCGTGACGGAAGGCGCGCAGAGCATTTCGCTCGATGCGATGACGCGGCTGCAGGACCGGGCGATCAGGGCGATACGCGCCGACCCGGCGGTGGCGGGCGTCACTTCGCTGCTGGGGTCCGGCCTGACCAACCCGACGCCGAATACCGGCCGGCTCGGCATCACGCTCAAGCCGATCGGCCAGCGCCCCGCGATCGACACGGTGATGTCGCGGCTGCAGGCGCGGCTGGCCGGGATTCCAGGACTGCATGCCTACATGCAGCCGGTGCAGGACATCACGCTTTCCTCGCGTGTCTCGCCCACGCAATATCAATACACGCTCACCGACGCCGACCAGACGGAACTTGACGCATGGGCGCCGAAGATCCGCGCCGCCCTCGCCGCCCTGCCGCAGATTACCGACCTCGCCAGCGACCAGCAGAACCAGGGGCTGGAGACCTATATCGACGTCAACCGCGCCGCGGCGGCACGGCTTGGCATTTCGATGGCGACGATCGAGGCGACGCTCTACGACGCGTTCGGCCAGCGGCAGGTCAGCACGATCTATACGCAGAACGCGCAGTATCGCGTGGTGCTCGGCGTGGATCCCGCCTATGCGCGATCGCCGCAGGCGCTGGCCAGCATCTATGTGCCAACCGGCAGTCTTTCGGCGAGCGTCTCGTCCACGGCGCTCGGCCCCGGCGGATCGGTGAGCGGAAACAGCACGACGGCAACGGGGGCCGCGGGCAGCGTCAGCACGTCGGTAGCCGGCGAAGTGCCGCTGCTGGAGGTGGCGAAGATCGACCAGCGCTACGGACCGCTCGCAATCACCCGGGAAGACCAGTTTCCCTCGGTGACGCTCAGCTTCAATCTCGCGAAGGGCGCGTCACTCGGCGCGGCCGAGAGCGCGATACGCAGTGCGGAGCAAAAACTCGGCGTGCCGGATACCATCAGCGGACGGTTCTCGGGGGCGGCGGCCGAGTTCGAAACCTCGCTCGCGCAGGAGCCGTGGCTGATTTTCGCGGCCCTCGTCGTCATCTACATCGTGCTCGGGGTGCTTTACGAAAGCACGATCCATCCGGTGACGATCCTCTCCACCCTGCCCTCGGCGGGGATCGGCGCGCTGCTCGCGCTGATGCTCTTCGGTGCGGATTTCACCCTGGTGGCACTGGTCGGCATCGTGCTGCTGATGGGCATCGTGAAGAAGAACGGCATCATCATGGTCGATTTCGCGATCGAGGCTGAGCGCACGCGGGGGCTGAGCCCGGAGGCGGCGATCACCGAGGCGGCGATCCTGCGGTTTCGCCCGATCATGATGACAACGATGGCGGCCCTGCTCGGCGCGGTGCCGCTGGTGCTGGAAGGCGGCGCGGGCGCGGAACTGCGCGCGCCGCTCGGCATCACCATCATTGGCGGATTGCTGGTCAGCCAGTTGCTCACGCTGTTCACGACACCGGTGATCTACCTCGCGATGGACCGGCTGCGGCCGGCACGGCGGGAAGCGCCGGCGGCACAGACTGGCCCGGCGGAATAGGCGGTGAACGTCTCATCGATCTTCATCCGGCGGCCGATCGGGACGACGCTGCTTGCCCTTGGCATCCTGATCGCCGGCGCGCTGGCCTATCTGCAACTGCCGGTCGCACCGGTGCCGAGCATTCCGATTCCCGCAATCGTCGTCTTCGCTTCCGATCCGGGGGCCTCGCCGGCGATCATGGCGAGCACCGTTGCGGCCCCGCTGGAACACGCGCTGGGCACGATTCCGGGGGTGAACGACATCCGCTCACAGAATTCGGTGGGTTCGACATCGGTCGTGCTGTTGTTCAATCCAGGGCCGGATATCAGCGTCTATGCCCACGCGGTGCAGGCCGCGATCAACGCCGCGCTGCCCAACCTGCCCGCCTCGATGCCACGACGGCCCTATTACAAGGAATTCAATCCGGCGTCGCGCCCGGTGATGTCGCTGGCACTGACCTCGGACACGATGAGCCTAGCGCAGATCTATAACGTTGCCGACACGGTGCTGGACCAGAGGCTGGCGCAGGTACCCGGGGTGGCGCAGGTCGGCATCTATGGCGGCGGATCGCCGGCCGTCAGGATCCGGCTGAACACACAGGCACTCGCCGCGGCCGGACTGACCAGCGCCGATGTCTACAACGCAGTACGCAGCGCCAATGTCACACAGCCGCTCGGCGTGATCGAAGGACCGCACCGAGCCTGGACGCTGGTTGCCAACGGACAGCTCACCAGCGCAACGCAATATCGCGACATCGTGCTCAAATCGGCGTCGGGCGCGCTGCTACGACTATCGGACGTGGCCTCCGTGATCGACGGCGTTGCCAACACGCAGCTTGCCGCGAGCGCGAACGGCAAGCCGGCGATCACCATCGAGATCACCAAGACCGCCGACGCCAACGTGATCAAGACGGTCGAGGGCGTGAGGAAACTGCTGCCAGACATCCGCACCTGGCTGCCGCCGTCGGTGAAGCTGTCGATCCTGAACGACCGCACGACAACCATCCGCGCGAGTGTGGCCGACATCCAGATCACGCTGCTGATCACCATCCTGCTCGTGCTCGCGGTGGTCACGCTGTTCATGCGCCGCATGACGCCGACCATCGCCGCCGGTGTCACGGTGCCGCTCTCGCTGGCCGGGACCGTGGGCGTGATGTGGGCACTGGGTTTCACGCTCGACAATTTTTCCCTGCTGGCGCTGACCATCTGCGTGGGCTTCGTGGTCGATGACGCGATCGTGATGATCGAGAATATTGTGACACAGCATGAGCGAGGCCTGAGCGGCATCGAGGCGGCTCTGGTTGGAGCGCGGCAAATCGGTTTCACCGTCATCTCGATCACGATCTCGCTCGTCGTCGTGTTCCTCCCGCTCACGCTGATGGGCGGTGTCATCGGCGACCTGTTCTACGAGTTCGCGATGACGCTTTCGGTGGCCATCCTGATCTCGGGCGCAATCTCGCTCACGGTCACGCCGATGGTTTGCGGGCATTTCATGGGGCGGACTCCGAAAGTGGGGCGTGACTCGCGGATCGCGCGTGGGATCGACCGGCTCTACCGGCGCAGCCTCGATGCCTACGCGCGCAGCCTAGACTGGGCGCTCGCGCATCGCTGGCTGATGCTGGCGAGCTTCGCGCTCACCGTAGCCCTTACCATCTTCCTCTACATCAAGGTACCCAAGGCGTTCATTCCCGAGCAGGATTCGGGGCTGATCATCAGCCATACGATGGCACCGTCAGACGTGTCATTCTCGCGGATGAAACGGCTGGAAGCGCGCGTTGTTGCTGCGATCCTGAAAAATCCCGCCGTGGATACGGTGAGTTCGCGCATCGGCGTCGCCAACGGATTCTCCACCGCCAATCGCGGTCAGATGTTCATCCAGCTCAAGCCGCTATCCGAGCGCACGGCGTCGGCACAGGAGGTCGTGCGCCAGCTTCAAGCGCGACTCGCGCGGATTCCGGGAATCACCACGTTCATGTTTGTGGCGCAGGACCTGTTTTTTGGAGGACAGTCGAATGGCGGAGAATACAGCTTCTCGGTCGTCGATCCCTCTCTTGCGGGATTGGATCAGGTTACAACAGAGATCGAACGGAAGCTGCGCACGCTAAAGCAGGTCGACAATATCTCGACCGATCAGAACAAGGCACAGACCCAGATCACGGTCGAAATAGACCGCAACGCGGCTGCGCGTCTCGGCGTCTCGATTGCGGCGATCGACGGCGTGCTGCAGAACGCCTTCGCGCAGCAGCAGATTTCTCGGATTTACGAGGCCGAGAACCAGTATTCAGTGATCCTGAAGGTGCCGGAGGGATTGGATCGCTCACCCGTCGATCTCCAGCATATCTATGTCGCCGGCACGAAAGGGCCGCTGCCGCTTTCGGCTGTCGCGCATTATGTCCGGGCGACGGCACCGCTCTCCGTCACGCATCTCGACGGCTTGCCAGCCGGGACGATCAGCTTCAATGTCGCAAAGGGAACGTCTCTCGGGCAGGCGATCACCGCGGTGAAACAGGCCATCGCCTCACTTCCGCTGCCCGCTTCCGTGAAGATCAGTTTTGGCGGTAACGCGCGTTATTTCATGAAGTCGGTGAGCGACGAGCCGCTCCTGATCCTCGCGGCGCTGATCGCGATCTACATCGTGCTAGGCGTACTCTATGAAAGCCTCGTCCAGCCGCTGACCATTCTCTCCACGCTGCCGTCAGCCGGCGTTGGCGCCCTGCTCGCCTTGCTGGTGACCGGCACACCGCTCTCGGTCATCGGCATTATCGGCATTTTCCTGCTGATGGGGATCGTCAAGAAGAATGGCATCATGCTGGTCGATTTCGCGCTGAATGCCGAGCGTGAGCATGACATGACGCCGGCCGAGGCGATCCGCGCCGCCTGCCTCGAACGCTTCCGGCCCATCATGATGACGTCACTTGCCGCCGCCCTCGGGGCGCTGCCCCTCGCCTTCGCAGTCGGCACGGGCGAACAGCTCCGCCGGCCACTCGGTATCGCGGTGATCGGCGGACTAATCGTTTGCCAGGCATTGACGCTCTACACCACGCCCGTGATCTATCTAGCGCTGACCGGGTTCGGCCGCCGCCGGGCCCGAAAGCTGGCGACCCTGCCGGCGGAATGAGCGTTATCTAACGCGACGTCAGGGACCGATAGAGAGCCGCATAGTTTCGCGCTGGCTCGGTCCAGGAAACGTCGAGCGCCATCGCGTTGCGCTGCATACGGCTCCACTTGTCGGGATCCGCATATAGTGCCGCGGTGCGTCGGAGGCCGTCCGAGAGGCCGGCCTCGCTTACAGGCCCGAACTGGATTCCCGTGGCGACACCGGCGGATATGGCGACGGGATTGGCGTCGATCACGGTGTCGACCAGGCCGCCGACCAGCGAGACCACGGGAATTGCGCCATAGCGCTGGGCCGCCAGTTGCGTAAGGCCGCAGGGCTCGAACCGTGACGGCACGAGAATCGCGTCGGCACCGCCCTGAATGAGATGCGAGAGCGATTCCTCGAAGCCGATGATCGCGGCAACGCGGCCCGGCCGAGCCGCTACCGCCTCGCGCAGCGAAGCCTCGATCCCGGTTTCGCCAGTACCGAGCACCGCGAGCTGCGCCCCCAGCGCGTCGAGAACGGGCAGGGCTTCGATGATCAGGTCGATCCCCTTCTGCCCGGCCAGGCGGCTGACCACGCCGAACAGCAGCGCGCGCGGATCCGGCGCGAGGCCCATCCGCGCCTGTACTGCGCGCTTGTTCACCGCCCGCGCAGCAAGATTTGCGACATCATAACGCGCGGCAAGATGTTCATCGGTAGCAGGATTCCACGTTGCCGTATCGAGGCCATTGAGAATGCCATGCACTGCGCTGCCACGCTTGCGAAGCAACCCGTCGAGCCCCATGCCACCATCCTGCGTCGCGATCTCGGTGGCATAGCGGGGCGAGACGGTGGTGATGGCGTCGGCGAATTGCAGACCGGCCTTGAGGAAGCCGATGCCGCCGAAATATTCCACACCGTCGATGACGAAGGCGCTGGCCGGCAGACCGAGCGCGCCGAGAAGATGGGCAGGAAACCAGCCCTGAAATGCAAGGTTGTGAACGGTGAATACGCAGGGCGGCGCGGCATGACCTTCATAATGAAGATAGGCGGGCACGAGACCGGCCTGCCAATCATGCGCATGGAGCAGATCGGGCACGAAACCACCGACGGCACCGCGGGCGAGGAGCGCGCCCGCCCGGCAAAGCGCCGCGAAGCGCTGCGCGTTGTCGGACCAATCGACGCCGTTCGAGGCGATGTAGGGATTTCCCGGGCGCGCATAGAGATGCGGTGCATCCAGCACGAAGAGATCGTGCCTGCCAGCGGCCGCGGCGCGAATCTCCGCTGCACCGCCGAAGAGGTCGGGAATCCGCAGGACGGATTCCGCGCGATCGAGCGCGGCGGTGACGGCTGGATAGCCCGGCACCAGCGACCGCACCGTGATTCCTTCGGACGACAGGGCCGCCGGGAGCGCGCCCATCACGTCGGCGAGGCCGCCGGTCTTGACGAGCGGGTAGATTTCCGATCCGACCGAGAGGACGCGCATGATCAGGCGGTCATCAGCCGGTCGAGCATCGGCTGGGTGATCAGACACACCCCCTGCGCGGTGCGGCGGAACCGCCGCGCGTCGTCCTCGGGATCCTCTCCCACGACCAGCCCTTCCGGAATCCGCACGCCGCGATCGATCACCACATTGGCAAGCCGAGCATGGCGGCCGATATCGGCACCCGGCAGGATCACCGCGTCACTGACCTGCGAGAAGGAATTCACGCGTACGCCGGTGAACAGCAGCGAGCGGCGCAGCGACGCCCCGGAGACAATGCAGCCGCCGGAGACGAGCGACGATACCGCCTGGCCGCGCCGGCCCTCCTCATCATGGATGAATTTCGCGGGCGGCGTGCCTTCGGTGTGGGTCCAGATCGGCCAGGTGCGGTCATAGATGTCGAGCGCAGGCACGAAATCGGTCAGGTCGATGTTGGCCTCCCAATAAGCATCGATCGTGCCGACATCGCGCCAGTAGGGCTCCGGCTCCTGCGCCGAACGGACGCAGGAACGCGCAAAGTGATGTGCACAGGCGCGGCCTTCGCGCACCAGCGCCGGGATGATGTCACCGCCGAAGTCATGTTTCGAATGGGGATCATCGGCATCGCGTCGCAGCACGTCGAACAGGAAGTCCCGCTGGAAGACATAGATACCCATGCTCGCCAGCGCGACTCCCTCGCGACCCGGAATCGGCGGCGGGTTCGCCGGCTTTTCGAGAAAGTCGATGATGCGGTCGGATTCGTCGACATGCATGACGCCGAAGCCCCTGGCGTCGGCAAGCGGGACTTCCACGCAAGCGATGGTGACATCTGCCTGCTGGGCAACATGCTGCTGGAGCAGCACCTCATAGTCCATCTTGTAGATGTGGTCGCCGGCGAGGATGATGATGTATTCAGGTCCAATGCTTTCGATGATGTCGATGTTCTGGTAGACGGCGTCGGCGGTGCCGAGATACCAGTTCTGTTCGGAAATCCGCTGGCTGGCGGGGAGGATATCGAAACTCTCGTTGCGCTCGCGCCGGAAGAACGCCCAGCCGAGCTGAAGATGACGAATGAGGCTGTGGGCCTTGTATTGAGTGGCGACGCCGATATGGCGGATGCCGGAATTCAGGGCATTGGAGAGAGCGAAATCAATGATGCGCCACTTGCCGCCGAACTGCACCGCCGGCTTGGCTCGCCGGTCGGTCAGTTCGTGAAGACGTGAGCCACGGCCGCCGGCAAGCACATAAGCCATGGCGCTGCGCGACAGCGGTGTGGTCCGTTCGGTGCGTCCGTTCATTGTTTTTCCTCCCTCATGCCGCCGGGACGTCTGGCGGACTTGTTTCAGTTGTATCGGCTCATCTCTCCAAGCCTGTTACATGCCAAATCTTTTCCGCGTATTCGCCGATCGCACGATCGGACGAAAACGGCCCCATGCCCGCCGTATTGAGCACCGCGGCACGCCACCAGGCGTCGCGATCGCGCCATAGCGCGGCGACGCGGCGCTGGGCCTCGGCATAGGAATCGAAGTCGGCGGTGACAAGGAAGCGGTCGGTACGGCGCAACTCGTCGACGATCGGGGCGAAGCGCGTATCCTCGCCGGGTGAGAAGGTGCCGCGACCGATCGCCTCGATTGCGCCGGCCAGCGCGGGCGAGGCGACGATCGAGCATTCCGGATGCCAGCCGTCGAGCCGGCGCACAGCAACCTCTGCTGCGGTAAGGCCGAAGATGAAGATATTGTCAGCGCCCACGTGATCGCGGATCTCGATATTCGCTCCGTCGAGCGTGCCGATGGTGAGCGCGCCGTTCAACGCGAATTTCATGTTGCCGGTGCCGGAAGCTTCCATGCCGGCCGTCGAGATCTGCTCGGACAGATCGGCGGCGGGAATGATGATCTCCGCGAGACTGACATTGAAGTTCGGCAGGAATACGACCTTGAGCAAGTCGCTGGTGACTGGATCGTTATTGATCACGCTCGCGACGTCGTTGATCAGCCTGATGATCAGCCGCGCCTGCGCGTAGCTCGCCGCGGCCTTGCCGGCGAAGATCTTCACACGCGGCACCCACCCCGCCGCGGGTCGGGCGCGGATCGCCTGCCAGAGCGACACCGCTTCGAGAATGTTGAGCAGTTGCCGTTTATACTCGTGAAGGCGCTTGACGTGGACATCGAACAGCGCGTCGGGATCCAGGCCGATACCGAGTTGCTCGCCGACCAGGTTCGAGAGCGCCACCTTGTTAGCGCGCCGGCAGGCGATGAGCCGGGCGCGGAGACCGGGATCGCCGGCCAGCCCGCGCAGACCGGCAAGGACTGAGGGATCGTCGAGGACGGCGTCGCCAAGCACATCGACCAGCAGGCCGGTCAGTCGCGGGTTGGCCTCGAACAGCCAGCGGCGAAAGGTGATTCCGTTGGTGACGTTGGTGATCCGGTCGGGATGGAGCACGTGCAGGTCGTGAAAGACGGTCTCGCGCATCAGGCCGGTGTGCAGCGCGGAGACGCCGTTGACACGGTGCGAGCCGACAAAGGCAAGCGTGCCCATACGCACGCGGCGGCCCTGGGTCTCGTCGATCATGGACAGGCTTGCCTGCAGCGAGTCCGAAGCCGCCCCCTTCGCGCGGGCCGCTTCGAGATGGTCGGCATTGAGTCGGTAGATGATCTGCATGTGTCGCGGCAGCAGACGCTCCATCAGCGCGACTGGCCAGGTCTCCAGCGCCTCGGGCAGCAGCGTGTGGTTGGTGTAGGAAAAGCAGCCACAGGTGATGCGCCAGGCTTCATTCCAGGCGGTTCCGTGCCGGTCGACAAGCAGGCGCATCATCTCGGCGATCGCGATCGCGGGGTGGGTGTCGTTGAGCTGGATCGCCGCCATGTCCGGCAGTCGGGAGAGATCGTAGCCTTCGGCGAGATGGCGGCGGAGGATGTCGTGCAGTGAGGCAGCGGAAAAAAAATATTCCTGGCGGAGCCTGAGTTCCTGGCCGGCCGGCGTCGTATCCGACGGGTAGAGGACACGCGAGACTGATCGCGCCCGCACGTCGTCGGCGACGGCGCCGAGGTAGTCGCCAGCGTTGAAGGCGTCGAGTCGCAGCGGCGTGACGGCCCGCGCGGACCAGAGGCGAAGCCGGTTCGCATGCCGTGCCCGCCAGCCGATGACCGGCGTATCATGGGCAACGGCGCGCACGAGTTCGGCGGGATGCCAGACGCAGCGGGTGGCACCATCATCGTCGCCAACCTGCTCGACATGGCCACCGAAGCCGATATCGCAGTCCCGCTCCGGCCGGCGGATTTCCCAGGGATTGCCGGCGGCGAGCCAATCTTCCGGTAATTCGACCTGAACGCCGTTGCGGATCTCCTGACGGAACAATCCGTTCTCGTATCGGATTCCATAACCGCAGGTCGGGATCGCAAGACTGGCCGCACTCTCCATGAAACAGGCGGCGAGCCGACCGAGCCCGCCATTACCGAGGGCAGCATCGGGCTCGGCGGCTCGGACGCGCTCGAAATCTGCACCGAGTTCGCCAAGGGCCGCGCGCGTCAGGCCGGTCATATCGAGATTGGTCAGGGTGTCCACCAGCAAGCGGCCGACCAGGAACTCAAGTGAGAGATAATAGACGCGCTTGTGCCCGGCCGCGCGGGTGAGATCGTCCGAATCGAGGCCGTGCGCAACCACGCGGTCGCGCAGGGCAAGAGCGAGCGCCTCGAACCAGTCGCGATCGCTGGCCGTGCGTTGGTCCCTGCCAAGGGCATAGACCAGCTTCGCAAGAATTGCGTCCCGCCAGTCGGCAACGGAACGGATGGGAGCGAGCGCCAGCGGAACGGCAGGGCCCGGCGCGCGGCCGGATGCGGGAAGATCGGAGTGATCCCGCGTAGACACGTTACTCATCGGGAGCGCCTCTGTTTCCGGTTTTCATGTATGGCGCGCTTTCCGATCTGTGGGGTCGGATACCGAGCGCCATCAGTCTGAAAGAGCGAGTATCCTGATCCGGTCAGATGAGGTCATTCGACCGGATGATGTACCAGCGTGGCACGAAACCCGCTCAGCCTGCAATCTGCATGTTCCGCACCTGCTCCAGCGGCCAGCGCGGCCGGCAGCGCACGCCGAGCGGATCGGCGGCGTCGCCGGCGCGCAGGCGCTCGATCGCCGCCCAGGCGACCATGACCGCATTGTCGGTGCAGAGGCGGAGCGGCGGTGCGGCGAGGGGAAGGCCTGCGCCGGCGGCAATATCGGCCAGCGCGGCGCGTACCGCCTTGTTGGCGGCGACTCCACCGGCGACGACCACCGCTGTCGCGCCGGGCAGCATCGCCAGGGCATGGCGCAGCCGATCGGCCAGGGCCGCGACCACCGCGCTCTGGAAGGCGAAAGCGAGATCGGCCGCGAAATCGCGCGGCAGACCGCCTTCCGGCTGCCGGGCGACAAGTTGAGCAACGGCGGTCTTCAGGCCGGAGAAGGAAAAGTCGCAGCCGGGCCGGCCAAGCATCGGCCGCGGCAGGTCGAATCGGCCGCCCTGCCCCTCGGCGGCAAGACGCTCCAGCGCGGGGCCGCCGGGATAGGGCAGGCCAAGCAGTTTCGCGACCTTGTCGAAGGCCTCGCCGGCCGCATCGTCCAGCGTGGTGCCAAGCCGGCGATAGCGTCCGACCCCCTCCACCGCGATGAGCGCCGTGTGCCCGCCGGAGACAAGCAGCAACAGATAGGGGAAATTCGGCGGGTTGCCGCCGGCGTCCGGCAGACGCGCGGTGAGCGCATGGGCTTCGAGATGGTTGATCGCGATGAACGGCACGTCGGCTGCTAGCGCCATCCCTCTGGCCGTATTGGCGCCGACAATAAGGCCGCCGATCAGGCCTGGGCCGGCCGTGGCGGCAATCGCGACAAGGCCGGACGGCGTGGTGCCGGCCGCCGCCAGCGCGCGGTGGATCATGTCCGGCAGCAATGCGAGATGGGCGCGCGCGGCAATTTCCGGCACCACGCCGCCGAAGGGCGCGTGGTCGGCGATCTGGCTGGCGACGAACTCGGCACGGATCCGCCCCGCGCCGTCGAGCACGGCGCAGGCTGTTTCGTCGCACGAACTCTCGATACCGAGGATCAGCGAGTCGTGGCCCAACGCGTCGCCGCTTGCGGCTTTTCTTTCCATCGCGATCCTTTTAAGCAGTGAAGATGCACCAGGAAAGCTCGTCGGGCAGCAAAGTCGCCCCCCATTCCGGCCGCCGGCTGCCGCTACGAGTCGGCACCCGCGGGTCGCCGCTAGCCCTCCGGCAGACCGACATGTTCCTCGCGGCGCTGCGCGAGATCTGCCCGGCCCTCGGTTTCGCGCCGGATGCCTTCGCGCCCGAGATCATCAGCACGACCGGTGACCGGGTGACCGACCGCCCCCTCGCCGAAATCGGCGGCAAGGGGCTGTTCGCCAAGGAAATCCATGAGGCGCTGCTCGACGGGCGGATCGACTTCGCAGTGCACAGCCTCAAGGATCTCGAGACCGCATTGCCGGACGGCATCATCCTCGCCTGCACGATGAAGCGCGAGGACGCCCGCGACGCGCTGATCCTTGCCGACGGGCTCGGGCCGGTGAACGACGGCGATATCTGGTCGAGCCTGCCGAAGGGCGCGCGGGTCGGGACCTCGTCGGTGCGGCGGCAGGCGCAACTGCTGCATGCCCGGCCCGACCTACAGATCGGCCTGCTGCGCGGCAATGTCCGCACCAGGCTGGATGCGGCACGTATCGGCACGTTCGATGCAACCTTGCTCGCTCTCGCCGGGCTGCGGCGGCTTGGATTCGAAGAGGAGGTGGCCGCAGCCATCGACCCGGAAGCGATGGTGCCAGCCGCCTGCCAGGGGATTGTCGGGATTACCGTGCGGGCGGCAGACAGCCGGCTCGCCGAACTGCTCGCGGCGATCGAGAATCACGAGGCGAAGGCAGTCTCCAAGGCAGAGCGGGCATTGCTCGCTGCGCTTGACGGTTCCTGCCGCACGCCGATCGGCGGACATGCACGGCTGCTGCCGGATGGCAATCTGCACCTGACAGGGCTCACAGCGCGTCCGGATGGCAGTTTCCTGCTGAAGCGCAGCGAGGTGGCGAACGCCGCCGATGCAGCGCGACTGGGGGCGGAACTCGGTGCCTCGCTGCGGCGCGACAGCCCGGCCGACATCTTTCTTGACTGACACCGGTGCGACAGAGCCGCTCACCGTCCTGGTGACGCGCCCCGAACCGGGCGGCAGCGCCACCGCCGCCGCCCTCCGCGCGGCAGGATATGTGCCGGTTCTCGCACCCTGTCTTGAGATCGAACCATTGCCGGGGGCTTTGCCGACGCTGGTGGATGGAATCGTGATCGCCAGCACCCAGGCGCTGCCCGGCCTGCCACCGGCACTGCGGGCCGTGCCGCTGTTCGCGGTGGGTGATGCCACCGCCGCCCGCGCGCGGGCAGCCGGGTTCATCGACGTCGCGAGTGCCGCCGGAACGGCACGGGAACTGGCGGCGCTGTTGGGTGAGCGGCTCGCTCCCGGCGCACGGCTGCTGCTGGCCTGTGGTGCGGGGCACAGCATGGATCTCGCTGCTGATCTTCGCGGCCGCGGCTTCCGGGTGACACGTCGGGTGGTGTACCGCTCGCGCCCGGCCCGGCAGCTCGACGCGGCAGCCCAGGCGGCGCTGGAGGCAGGCGAAATCGACCGGGTGATGGTATTCTCACCAGCCAGCGCGCGGCGTTTCGTGACCCTCATCACCGAGGCGGGGCTCGACGGGGCGCTGGCCGGGGCGATTGCCGTGGCAATCAGTCCGGCGGCTGCGGCCCCGCTCACGCGCCTGCCCTTCCGCGACATCCGCAGCGCGGTTTCGCCCGATCAGGATCACATGATAACGATACTGGCATGACCGAGCACGACCCGAACCAGACCCCGACCGCTCCCTCCGCCACCGGCGAACCGGCGCTAGCCGCCGCGCCAGAGCCTCAGGCTGCCGACCCCGCGACCGCACAGGCCGCGACGGACGTGCCCCGGCACAGGCGCACGGCGCTCGGCCTCGTGACCGTCGCCATTCTCGCGCTTGCTGTCGGCGAGGTCTTTCTGCTTCGCGCCCAGTTCGACGCGGCGGGGCAATCAGCCCGGATCGCGCAGCTGTCAACCCGGATCGGCGCGCTGCGAAATCGGGTGGCATCGCTGGAGCAGAAACTGACCACTGTTGCCGCGGAGGCGAAAAAGCCAGTGCCCGCCGAACCGGCGCCCGCCCTGCCCGCCGATCTCGCAGCGCGGATCGGCAAGATCGAGTCCAGCATCGCAGCGCTGTCGACCACCACCCTCGCCGATCACGCCGCGGTGACGCGGCTGCGGCAGCAGAGCGGCGACCTGCCCGCACTCGCGGCAAAGGCGAAGACCCTGGCTCTGATCGCGCAGGCGAGCCTGAACCTGCAGAACGGACTGCCGCTCGGCAATATTCCCGGCGCACCGGCTGCCCTCGCCGCCTACGCCACCGCAAAGCCACCGACGCTTGCCGGGCTGAAGGCAAGCTTCCCGACCTATGCGGAAGCCGCCACACACGCTGCCGGTGACGCCGCGCCGCAAGGCGGGTTCTGGCAGAGGACGAAAGCGCGGGTGGAAAGCCTCGTCACCGTGCGGCATGGCGACAAGGTCCTGATCGGCAGCCTGGCCGAGGGCATTCTCGGCAAGGCGCAGGCCGCGCTTGGACGGGATGATCTGAAGGCAACCCTCGCTGTCCTCGCGAAACTTCCGCCGGACGCAGCCACGGCAATGAAGCCTTGGACCGAAAAAGCCAGCGGGCTTCTTGCGGCGCGAACGGCGCTTGCCGGAATGGCGGAGAAGGCCTGATGCTGCGCGCTTTCCGCTTCGCCCTCGTCGCGATCACCCTGCTGGGCATCGCCTGGTTTCTTGCCGGCCTGCAAGGGCATGTGACTGTCGAGATCGGGACCTATGCCGCCACCGCATCGACGCCGGTGGCTATCCTGCTGCTGGTTCTGCTGATTGTTGTCGTTGTCCTGGTACTTGGCTTGCTGCGCGGGGCACTCAGCCTGCCCAGGCGGATATCGGTGAGGCGCGGCCGCGCGCGGCGTGATGCCGCCGATTCCGCCGCGCTGCGCGCGCTTTCGGCGCTCGCAGCGGGCGACACCGAAGCTGCCGCCGGCCATGCGCGAACCGCACGGCGGCATGCACCAGAGGCGCCGCTCACGCTTTATGTGAGCGCCGAAACGGCGCGGCAGGCGGGCGACGCTGCGGGGGCCGAGGCGCTGTTCTCCAGCCTGGCGAAACATGGCGATGCCGGATTCCTCGGTTGGCGCGGCCTGCTGACCGCACGCCCACTGCCCCAAGATGACCCAGACAGGCTGGCGCGCTCGGCAGAACAGGCCCGCCAGGCGGCGGCATCTTATCCTAATTCGGCGTGGCTGCGCGAGCAGCGGGTGCGGATCGCGCTGGGACAGGGACGGTTCAGCGAGGCGGCGCGGCTGGCGACCGATCCGGCGGCGCGCGCGGCGCTGGCTATCATGGCCTCACGCGAGGTGGCTGGCGAACCGCTGGCGATCGACTGGGCGCGGGACGCCGTGCGCTTGGCACCGGGCCTGCCGGAAGCGCATCTCGCACTTTTCGAGGCGCGTGCGAAGGCTGGCCAGGCCTGGCGGGCAAAGCGGGCGCTGAAGCGGGGCTGGCGGATCGCGCCGCATCCCGACCTTGCCGATGCCTGGCTGGCGGCGCTGACATCGCCGCTGGAACGGGCGACGGCAGCGGCCAAACTCGCCGAACTCAACCCCGGGCATCCGGAAAGCGAGGCGTTACTGGCGCGCACGGCCCGCGCTGCGAACCTGGTCGGCGAGGCCGAACGGCACGAACGGCACGGCGGCGGCAAAGGCGTATGGGTCTGCGCGACCTGCGACACCGAACACGAGGCGTGGCAGCCGACCTGCCGCAAATGTGGGGCAATCGGTTCGCTCGGCTGGTTGCGCCGGACGAATGCCGAGTCTACGCCCCGCCTGTTGCCGGCACCGCAACCGGCGGCCTGACAATCCGCCGGCGGCGCAGGAACCGGCGCTCGATGCCGTAGTGCAGCATAGCGGCCAGGATGATCGACCCAGCCACCGTCGCCCCGCCCCAGCAGAGCCCGAACAGGAGGGGGCTGCCGGATAGAACCGGGCCAAGCGCCAAGGCGAGCGCGCGGCCGACAGGTTCGTTCACCAGATAGAGTGGATAGGAAATCAGCCCAAGCCAAAGCACGGGCGGCGATCCGAGACATCGCGCCAGTAGCCTGAACGGCCGCCATGCGGGCACGCGCTGGGCGGCAACCGCAATCGCCCAGGCAAGAGGCGGCAAGAGCTTGGCAAGCCGCCCCCAACCCGCGCCGTGACTGGCGCCGAGTGCCATCGTCATGATGAGCATGATCACGAACAACCTCCACGCCCCTACCCGATCGCCGGACCAGAACCGCGAGGCAGCGACGCCGAGCGCGAAATAGGCGGCTTCGTTCGGCAGAAAGGCCCTGCTGAACCGCCAGGGAGCCGGGATAAAGGCGGCATAGATCCGGGCAAGAACGGCCAGTCCGATGAGAGCCAGCGAAAGACGCACAAGGGTGCCATCGCGACCATCGCACCGGAGAGCGACAAGCGCGATTACCGCATAGAACTGCCATTCGGTCGAAAGGCTCCAGGCCGGGCCGAGGAGGGCGAAGGGGCCGTCCGGCAGCAAGCGGTGCGGCAACGCCCCGTGCAGGAAGACCAGATGAGCCAGTATCTCGAAGACAGGGTGCTGCGGCGGGCCAGCCGGCCAGATATCGGCCGCCGGGTCGCCGGGCGCGAGCCATGGCATGGTTGCGAAAGGCGAGCCCCCCTTGAGCATCAACAGAGTCGAGCCGACCAGTACAATCATATAGACGGGCAGAAGCCGGCGTGCGCGGGCGACGAGGAACGATCCCGGGCGGCGACCGAACCGGGTCATGGACTGCACGATCACCAGCCCGGACAGGGCAAAGAACAGGTCGACCGCAGCGAGACCGTGGCTCACAAGCCCTTGCGCAGCCCACATGGCCAGCGGCGGCAATGGCAGGAACGGTACCAGATGGCCGACCAACACATATATCGCGAGAACGCCGCGCAATCCGTCAAGCCGGATCAGCCGGCCTATTGCAGAACCTTCCTCCCGCGCCACCATGGCGCGGAGAATATCACAACTTCAAATTGTATTGAACAGAATATTACAATCGGCGACGACCGAGCAGGGCATGATAGGCAACGAGTATGATCACCGCGCCGACGACCGAGACGAACAGGCTGTAGAGAAAGCCGCCACCGGGCGCGAAGCCAAGCGCAAGGAAAATCTGGCCGCCGACTAGCGCGCCGACGATGCCGAGTACGATATCGAGGATCGGTCCCTTGCCGCCGTTATCGACGATCTGGCTGGCGATCCAGCCCGCGATCAGGCCAAGAATGATAAAACCTATCAGGTGCATTCCCCGAATCCCTCTTTCGTTCGTGAGACAAGAGATGGGGGACCGCCTCAGTGCGGACAAGGCCGCCTGTCAGCCCAGGTCGCCGGAGACGGGCTGAAGCCGGCGCGCCTCGATGCCCTGCCAGGCAAGCAGGACGGGTACAGCGATCAGAAGGTCGCGCGCGCGCCGCAGCAGCGAGACCGAAAGCGCAATGTCGGGCGGAATGCCGAATACGGCGCCGAGCAATGTATAGGCCGCCTCCTGCACGCCGAGTCGGCCGGGAACGAAGAAGCCGGTGGACAGGATCGCGTGCAGAAGTGCCTCGATCGCCAGGGCATCGCGGAGCGAGATATTCTGGCCCAGCGCGCGAAAGGCGACGAAGGAGGCGACGCCGGTGCCGAACCAGCACAGAAGGTGCATCGCGCCGGCGGCGATGAGCCGCCCGCGGCGGGCATAGATCGTATCGAGCGCGGATTGCAGGCGCTGGATCCCGATCGAGGCGGCATCGGCCGATTGCCCGGCGATCCGCATCGCCAGCCCACTGAAAAGGCGGCTCATCCCCTTCTGCATCAGCAGGAAGGACAGGCCGGCGACCAGCGCCATGGCGAGGCCGATGCTCATCGGCAGCACCAGAGCGCTGTCCGGCACCAAGGCTACCAGCAGAATCACGCCGATGCCGACGAAGACGAGTTCGGCAAGGAATTCGAGAGTTACGTCGGCCAGCGTCGAGGCTGCCGCGTCGGCGAAGGCGACCCCACCTAGGGCGATGGCCCGGCCGCCGATCACGAACCCGCCGACATGCGAGAAGGGCAGAAATTCACCGGCCGAGTCGCGCACCATCCGGCCCCAGTAGAGCAGGAGGAAGCTTCCGCCATAGCGGCGGCGCAGCAAAAGCCGCCAGGCCAACGCGAGTCCGGCGATGATCACCATCTGCACGCCGAGATAGGCGATGAAGCCGGGCAGGCTGATCCGTTCGAGCGCGCGAATCACATCGCCCCAGCCGAGCCATGCGATCGTGCCGGTGAAGAGGAGGAGTCCGACCAGCGCGAACACGGCCGGCCAGATGCCGAGACGGCGGATCACGACACGGCGCTCAGCAAGGAGAGACGGGCAGGATAAGATCCTAACACTTGATTTCACTCACTCCGCAAGCCGGAAAAAGGGCGCGGCCTGACACCACTGGTTCGCCCTTAGCAGATCGCGCGGGTCCGGGGTATTGCCATCGCCGGGGGGCCTGCACTTTGCCTCGGCGCCGGCAATCAAGTATGCCCTCGGCAGGATTTTTCCATGGCAGGCATGAGCAGCGATTCTTCTTCTCCGCTCGAGACGGTTGCGCGCCCCATCGCCGACGACCGGCCGGTTCTTGTCACCGGCGCGACCGGCTTCGTCGGCGCCGCCGTGGCCCGAGCGCTGGTCCGGCACGGTTTCAGGCTGCGGCTGATGCACCGCGCTTCGAGCGACATGCGCAATCTCGCGCAACTGCCCGGCGAGCGGGTGGTCGGTGACCTCACCGATCCAAACTCGTTGGCGCAAGCGGTCGAGGGCTGCTCGCACATCTTTCACGTGGCCGCCGATTATCGTCTCTACGTGCCCGATCCGGCGGCGATGCGGGCGGTGAATATCGACGGCACCATTGCCCTGTTCCGCGCGGCACAGGCGGACGGGGCGTGCCGGATGGTCTATACCAGCAGCGTCGCCGCTCTCGGCCTGACTCACGATGGCAGCCCGGCCGACGAGGCGACGCCGCATGCGGCGGCGGATCATGTCGGCCCCTACAAGCGGTCGAAATACGAGGCCGAGTTGGCGGTGAAGAAGCTTGTCGCCGAGGGGTTGGATATCGTCATCGTCAATCCGGCCGCCCCGGTTGGACCAGGCGACATCAAGCCGACGCCGACCGGCCGCATGGTGCTGGACGCCGCTCGCGGCCATATGCCGGCCTATGTCGAGACCGGCATGAACATCGTGCATGTGGATGACGTCGCCGAGGGTCATGTGCTTGCTCTGACGCGGGGACGGCGCGGCGAGAGCTATATTCTCGGTGGCGAGAATCTCATGCTCTCCGAAATCGGGCGAATGATCACACGGCTGGCCGGCAAGCCGCCGCCACGGGTAAAATTGCCGATCGGCCCGCTGATGCCGGTTGCGGCGCTCATGGAAGCCTGGGCGCGGATCTCGGGCCATGAGCCGCTGATGACGCGCGACATGCTGACCATGGCGCGAAAGCGGATGTTCTATTCTTCGGAGAAGGCCGTTCGGGAACTCGGCTATCATGCCCGCCCGGCAGAGGAAGCGATGCGCGATGCGCTCGCCGATTTCTGCCGCCGCGGCCTGCTGCCGAGCCTCGCCTTCGAGCCGGATGGAGCGACCGCATGACCCTGCTTGCCCTGCTCGCGCTGCTGGCTTGGATCTACCTATATCTGCTGCACGGCCAGTTCTGGCAGAGCGGCCCGGAACTCGCCCCGGCGCGGCCGGCAACCGCGGTTCCGGTGGACATCATCGTGCCTGCGCGCGACGAGGCGGAAACGATCGGGGCGGTCGTGCAATCGCTGCTGGCTCAGGATTATGCCGGGCCGTTCCGGGTGATCCTGGTCGACGATGGCAGTACGGATCGCACAGGCGACATCGCGATCCGGGCGGCGAACGGCGATCCGCGCTTTGCCCTGCTGCGCGGCGGCGACAAGCCAGCCGGCTGGTCGGGCAAACTCTGGGCATTGGAGCAGGGAGTGGCGCACGGCGCGGCGCCAGTGCTGCTGTTCACCGATGCCGATATTGTTCACGATCCGCGGCATCTGGCGACGCTGGCCGCGAGGTTGGTGACACCGGAGCGCGGCGCGCGGCTCGACATGGTTTCGGAAATGGTGCGTCTGAACTGCGAAAGCGCCGCCGAACGCGCGCTGGTGCCGGCTTTCGTCTACTTCTTCCAGATGCTCTACCCGTTCGCCCGCGTGAACGATCCGCTCGACGGCACCGCCGCCGCGGCCGGCGGCACGGTGCTGATCCGGCGCGAGGCGCTGGAGCGGGCTGGCGGGCTCGCGGCGATGCACGGCGCGCTGATCGACGACGTCACGCTGGCCGGCCGGGTCAAGCGCGGCGGCGCCGTGTTCCTCGGGCATTCCGGCCTCGCTCGCTCGATCCGCCCCTATCCGCGGCTTGCCGACATCAGGGCGATGATCTCGCGCACTGCCTTTACCCAGCTGCATTATTCCGGGCTGCTGCTCGCGCTCACGCTGGCTGGGCTGGCGGTCGTCTGGCTGGTGCCGCCGCTTGCCCTCGTTTTCGGGCATGAAGTCGCGGCCTTGTGCGGGCTGATTGCCTCGCTGCTCGCGGTGCTGAGCTATCAGCCGACGCTGCGGCGCTACGGACGCGGCTGGTATTGGGGGCTGGCACTACCGCTGATCGCGCTTGTCTATATGGAGGCGACGTTGGCCTCCGCACTGCGCTACTGGCGTGGCACGGGGGCTGCCTGGAAAAGCCGCGATTATGGAGCCGACGCATGAGTGCCGCCGCGAGCATCGAACACGCTTCTGGCAAGGACCGCGGTGACGAGAATTTCCCGGTCGGCTCTTGGCTGATTCGCGCCGGGCTGCGCCGGCACGTGCATGCCTATTACGCGTTCGCGCGCAATGCCGACGACATCGCCGATCATCCCGATCTTGCTCCGGCGGAAAAGATCGCCCGCCTCGATGCAATGGAAGCGGTGCTGGACGGCGACGATCCGACGCGTTCGCCTTCGGCGGCACGGCTTCGCGAGAGCCTGGCGGAGACCAACGTCGATCCGGTCCATGCGCGCGAATTGCTCGTTGCCTTCCGGCAGGATGCGACCAAGACACGCTATGCGAGTTGGGACGAGTTGATGCGCTATTGTCGCTATTCGGCGGCGCCGGTCGGACGTTACGTGCTCGATCTGCACGGCGAGAGCCGCCAGAGTTGGCCTGCCTCCGACGCGCTGTGCGCCAGCCTGCAGGTGCTCAACCACCTTCAGGATTGCGCGAAGGATTTCGACACCCTCGACCGATCCTACATCCCCGGTGACTGGTTGCAGGCGGTCGGGCTCGGGCCGGACGCCGTCACCGCGAAGGCGACCCCGCCGGCACTGCGCTCGGTGTTCGATGCGATGCTGAAAAGGACGGCGGAGTTGAACGCGAAGGCGGCGCGTCTTCCGGGATTCGTGGTCGCCCGCGGGTTGCGGGTGGAGACGGCGATCATCGTTGGCCTCGCCCGCCGGCTGCACCGCCGCCTATTGCGGGAGGACCCGCTGGCCGGGCGCGTGAAGCTGCGCCGTAACGACGCCATCAGCGCCGTACTCGCCGGCCTTCCACGCCTGCTCTGATGTTCATTCCCGCCAACGCCGCGCGCTTCGCCGATGACGCCGCAACCGTCGCCGCCGCGACGCGCGCCGCCGGCACGTCCTTCTATCGCGGCATGAGTGTTCTCCCTGCGCCGCGCCGCACCGCGATGTATGCAATCTACACGTTCTGCCGGATCGTGGACGATATCGCCGACGAAGAGGCGCCGCTTGCGGCGAAGCGCGAAGGGCTCGATGCCTGGCGCCGGCGGATCGACGCGCTGCCCGAAGGCGGTGATGACCCGGTCACCCGCCTGCTGCGCGATGCCTCGCTGCGCTACGCGCTGCGGCGGGAGGATTTCCACGCGATCATCGACGGGATGGAGATGGATGCGGGCAAGCCGATCATCGCGCCCGACATGGCGGTGCTCGATCTTTATTGCGACCGCGTGGCCTCGGCAGTGGGACGCCTGTCGATCCGGGTGTTCGGCGAGGTTTCGGCACAGGGCGACAGGGTGGCACATCATCTCGGCCGGGCGTTGCAACTCACCAACATCCTGCGCGATGTCGGCGAGGATGCGGCGCGGGGGCGAATATATCTCCCGCGCGAGGCGCTGGAGGCTGCCGATGCTGCTGCCAATCCGGCAACGCTGCTGGCCGATCCGGGGCTGAAGCGGGCAATGGCCGAGATCGCCGGGCTGGCCGAGCAACATTTCGCTGAGGCCGCTGCCGCGATGCGCGGCTGCGACCGCCGCGCCGTGCTGCCGGCACGAATGATGGCGGATGCCTATCGGCCGTTGCTGGGGGTGATGCGCGCGGCGGGTTTCGCCCATCCCGAGCGCCGGCCCAGCCTGCCAGCCTGGCGCAAGCTGCGCCTTGCCGCCGAGCTTCTCATCCGGACCGACCGGCACCGATGACCCGCGTCCATGTGATCGGCGCCGGCATGGCCGGGCTGTCCGCCGCGACAACCCTCGCCGCGCGGGGGCGCCGGGTGGTGCTGTACGAGGCGGCGAAATGGGCCGGTGGGCGCTGCCGCTCCTATCACGACGCCGCACTTGGCTGCCGCATCGACAATGGCAACCACCTTCTGCTGTCGGGCAACCGCAGCACGATGGCCTATCTGCGGCGGATCGGCGCCGAGGAAACGCTGACCGGGCCGAGCCGCCCGCTTTTTCCGTTCATCGACCTTATTTCCGGCGATGCCTGGACGCTGCGGCTCAACCGCGGCAGGCTGCCTTGGTGGGTGCTGCGCCGGGATTGGCGCGTGCCTGGCACTGACGCGCTGGACTATCTCGCGCTGCGCCGGCTCGAACGCGCGGCGGTAACAGACACAGTGGCCGGGATGCTTGGCGGATTGGGCACGTTGTATGATCGGCTGCTCGAACCGCTGGCGATCGCGGCGCTCAACACGAAACCGGAGACGGCCTCCGCTGCGCCGCTGGCCGCGGTTGTCCGGGAAAGCCTCGCGCGCGGAGGCGCCGCGACCATACCGCGTATGCCGAAGATCGGGCTTTCGGAGAGCCTTGTCGATCCCGCCCTCGCCTTTCTGCGCGCAAGCGGGGCCGAATTGCGCTTCGGTGCGCGGATCGCCGGACTGACGATGACCGATGCGCGGGTGACCGGCCTGGTCGGCCCCAATGTCGATGAGATCGTCGGGTCCGACGAACGGGTCATCTTGGCCACTCCACCCTGGGTCGCGGCCGAACTGCTGCCCGGCCTCACCGTGCCCGACGCCCACGAGGCGATCATCAACCTGCATTTCCGTGCCGGCATCGATCCGGGGCCGGCCGGCTTCTACGGCCTGATCGGCGGTGCCGCCGAATGGGTGTTCGAGAAACCCGAAGTGGTCTCCGTGACCATCAGCGCGGCGAATGACCGTCTCGAGCAGGAGACCGATCGCCTTGCCGCCGAAGTGTGGTCCGATCTGCGCCGAGGTTTCGGTCTGCCACGCGCCATGCCTCCGTGGCGCGTTGTGAAGGAGAAGCGTGCAACCTTCGCTGCGACACCGGAACAGCTTGCGCGCCGACCGGGCTCAAGCACCCGGCTCGTCAACCTGCGCCTCGCCGGGGACTATACCGCGACCGGCCTGCCCTCGACCATTGAAGGGGCGATCCGATCAGGCGAATCTGCAGCGCAGCATATCTGACGCCATAACTTTCGACATCGCAAAAACTCGAAATCAGATTGCCCGTTGGCCTCTTCCACGCATTGGGCCAACGCCTCATTTCTGGCGGAAAATCAGACATCTGGAACAATCTCGATGCCTTCTTGCAACCTTCAAATTTCCTGCCGCCAGGTTTGGCAAATCTGCAACACTCTTCATTAGTTGCTCGCCAGCCGACGCAATTCTGTCATTTACACTTGACCCACGTGCCTGCACCCGGAAAAACTGCCCAAAATATGTAAGAGTCATGCGGCGCTCGGCTCGGGTGCCGTCAACTGGGAGGCAACTGAACGGCGACATGCTGGGTTTTTGCGTGGCCGGAGAGTCGATCGGGATTTCAGGGCGAAGGCGTGGGGCGCGCGCGATCGAGGCGAACCGGCGGATCATCGAGAAATTGCTGGAGCGCGAGGGCTATGCCGCCCATCGCCGCCGCACTGCCGCTCATCTCGGAGACGACGATCTCGACATCTCTATAGATAGCCGCAAGCGCATTGGCTTCCAGCGTCTCCATCGCCGCGGGCAGCAGGAACGGCGCGAGCTGCGCGAGGCTGCCGCCGAGCACGATACGGCGCGGACTGATAATGTTGATCAGGTTCGCCAAGGCGAGCCCGAGATGACGCCCGGCCTCGGCGAGCACGGCGCGTGCCACGGGGTCGCCAGCCTCGCAGGCCTTGCGGACGGAAGCGACATCTCTCGCCCCGTGGCCTCGGGCGGCGAGATCGCTCAGGATTGCCTTTTCGGATACATAGGCTTCGAAGCAGCCCTGACCACCGCAACCACAGGCACGTCCGCCGGGCACAATCTTCATGTGGCCGATTTCGCCAGCCAGTCCATGAGGGCCGCGGTAAAGCTCACCCATCAAATAGAGCCCGCCGCCGATGCCCGAACGACCCATCACGTAAACGAAATCGGCTATGTCGCGGCTTGCTCCGAAGAGGTGCTCCGCCAAGGCTGCCGCCTTCACGTCGTTCTCGACACGGACCGGCACCTTCAGTTTCTGGGCGAGATTTTCGGCGACATCGAGATCACGCCACCCGATATTGGGCGCGAAGACGATACGCCCGCCGGTCGAGACGAGCGCTGGCATGGCGACTCCCGCGGCAAGAAGCGTGGCGCGCGTGGCGCGCAACGAGCGCAAGGCTGCGGTAACGCCGCTGCGGGCGGCGGCGATTGCAGCCTCTGGCGCCGTGCTGCCGGGCACCGCGAGATCGGCGCAGGCGGTACCGTCGATGGTCGAGATCACGATGCGGATGGCGTCCGGTTCGACGCTGATACCCGCGAGATATCCGGCTCGCGGATCAAGGCTCAGCGCCGTGGTTGGCCGCCCGGCTCGGCCGGTCGGCGCATCAGTGTCGCGCCGAACAATGCCGCCCGATTCAAGATTGTTGATGATGATCGAAATGGTCGCAGGATCGATACCGGAAATCTGCGAAAGCTTCTGCTGCGAGATGCCTGGATTCTGGCGGATCATGTGGAACAGCCGCGCCGAATTGATGCGCCGCACCAGGGCAGAATTCACGCGCGCGCGGGTCATCCGCGCCCCCTCGCCGGCCGAATCATCGCGCCGTCCGAGCCGCGACGCCACCGATATGAATCTTTCTTGACATTGAAAACGCTCCTCTCTAGTGGTTTCTTAAAGAGTAAAAATAATTCGTGCAAGCGAGCTCGGGGCAGCGCGGCACAGAAATCAAACGGGGACGGAACAATGCCGACGTCGGCGACTGAAGCACATCATCCAGTTTGCACAATTTCGCGCGCGACGCAGTTTCCGCGCGTCTTCCACGTGGCGTGGCCCGGCGCGGTCAATGCCCCCGTCTACCCGTTGCAGATGGCGAAGCAGCGGGCAGGATCTGCGCGCAAGGCGCGGATTTCGCCAGCAAAAAAGTCTTTCAACATGGAGGTTCAACCATAATGCGAAACATTAGCAACCAGGCGGGCGACGTCCCGGCCCGGTCTGCGACGCGGAAGCTGCGCCGCGCAGCATGCGCCGCAGGCGTGATCAGCCTTTTCGGCCTCGCACCGCTCGCGCACGCGCAGAGCCTGGGCGACGCACTGCGGCAGACCACCTTCCAGGGCATGATCGGGGCGATTCACTTCGATTATGCAAATAATGGTCACACTTCGAAGAGCACTCACTCCTTCGCGATCGGCGGGCATCTGATTGCCCACACCGGATCGTTCAACGGGTTCAGTGTTGGCCTTGGCGGTTACACGGCGCAGTCGCTCGGCCTCTACAGCAAGAACGACACACACTACGACAGCGAACTGACCGGTTCGTATTTTGGCATCCAGTCGTTCCGGCAGGCTTATCTGCAGTATCAGACGCCGAAAGTGGAAATCCGTTTCGGCCGTCAGCTGATCCAGACGCCCTACGCCAATCAGGACTACTACACGTTCAACCCGCGCGCCTTCATGGGCGTTGCCGGTGTTGTGAACGTGCTTGGCAATGGCTCCGACAAGGTCGATGCAGGCGCGCTGAGTCTCGAAGATAATCCCGCTGCGTTCAGCGTCTTCATGACCCGGATGTTTGATTACGAAAGCCGCTACAGCAGCTCATTTACTGCAGCCAACCGCTACTCCGGCACGAAGCCGACCAACGGCTTTATCGCCATCGGCGCCCGGTATCACGGCGACGTCGGCTCTATGCAGTTGACCGCGCAGGCCTGGTATTATGATTTCTATCAGTACGCGCAGATGGTTTATGGCCAACTCGACGTAGTGCAACCCTTGAGCAATGGCCAGGCCATCTTCGGCGCAGTCCAGGCCCTGACGGAAGGCAATTCCGCTGGAAATTCTAACAATATCGCCGCTCTGACGAATAATAATGTTGGTAGCGTCAATGCACATGTCTATGGTGCAAAATTAGGATATTCCTTCGGCGATGGTAGCATTGCGCTGGTTGGCGACTACGCGCCGACCGAGTACAATTCGTTCCATCATGGCGGTGTTGTGCACCCGTACAACGATAATACCGGCACTTCCTTTACAGATACCATGCAAACCGGCATCGCGAATCTGGGGCCAGGCTATGCATATGGTGTGACGACGAGCTACGCTTTCCTCAACAAGAAGCTGAAGGTTGACGTCTCGTACATTCGCTACCTTGCACGCTATGGGTTCGGCGGCGACTCCAGAAACTATACGTATGGTGGCGCTTACGGTTTCTCGAGCACGAACTATATCCCGAACCAGCAACTTTGGGCACTTGATGCTAGCGCATCGTATGATCTCTCATCGGTGCTGAAAGGGCTCTCGGTCGCCGAGGATACCGATATAGCGCAAGCAGAAAACCGGGCTGGCTACACGCAATACAATCATAATCCCTATTTCAGCAGCCGCTTCTATCTCGAATATAACTTCTGAGACAGCCGGCCACTAAAAATGCGCGCCCTGGCATCGTGCCCGGGCGCGCTTCTTTTTGTGCGTCGATCCTCAGCCGTAAGCGCCGGCCGACCGTTACTTTGTGACGTTGGTAACCGCGGTGAAAGGTACCGAAACGCCGCCCATCTGGAGAGAGACGCTGTTCGACCCGCTGGTGACACCGGTCGCGGTTCCGGTGACCGTGAACGGCAGGGTCGTCGTGCTGCCATTCGCGCCTCCTTCGACCACCGCAACCTTGTAGGCACCGTCCGGCACCGTAGTGCCGCTTGCATCCTTGCCATTCCAGGTCCAGGAATTGCTGCCGGCTGTCGCGTTCATCGACGTATCGAGAATCTGTTGCCCCGCACCGTTATACACCGCGATGGCGACCGGCCCCGAAGTCGGCGCGGTGAAATTGAGCGTCCCGGTTCCGTTCTGCAGCGGCAACTGGCTCGATGTAGCGGTCACCTTGCTTCCCAGCATTGAACTCGCCTGGGTCAGGTCGCCGGCCTGGGTCAGCTGCAATAGCTGAGTCAGGCTCTGGTTCGTGCTGATCTGCTGTTCGACCTGAGAGAACTGTACGAGTTCCGAGGTGAACTGGCTTGAACTCATCGGACTGGTTGGATCCTGGTTCTGCAACTGGGTCGTGAGCATGGTCAGGAAGTCATTGTAGTTCGACGACAGGGCGCCGAGCGCGCTCGTCGTGGAATTGCCACTCGTGCCGGATGTGCTGCTCGTGCCAGACGCACCACTCGTACCGCTTGATGACGTCGACGAGCCGATGCCTGCAGCGGCGGCATTCGCGGCTGCCGTGAGCTGACTCTGCTGATAGGCAACTGATGCGACGCTGCTGGTCATGAAGATCTCCTTTTGGATTGAATTCGGCGCTGCAAATGAAGATTTGGGTCAGGCCACGACGTTCACGCCGAAGCGACGCAACGTCACGGCCGGAACGGATGATACCGTGTCCACGGCTGATGCAATGCCCGCTGCGGCAGCGGGACTCCGTACGTAGACGGGCAACCGGCCACTTCCCTCGCTACCCGATGAACCACCGTTAGGCCCGCCTCCGGCAAGGGAGAAGCCACCACCAAATCCGTTCGCACCGGCGCCAACGCTAGCCTGATGCGAACCAGAAGCGTCTGCGTGCGGCGCAATCAGGTCGAACGTAACTGTTCGATGGGTGTCCGGCAGACCGGCCTGCGTCAGGACCTGATTTAGAGTATTCCGATCGTTCTGCAGTTGCTGGAGGGTGTCAGCATGCGATGCGCCGATCGCAACAGTCAAACTCCCATCAGCATGGCGATCGATCTGAAGCGTCACGGTTCCGATGGCAGGGGGCGCCAAAGCGATGGTGAGACGTGTGCCTGGCGTCGCGCTTGAGCTGCCCTGAGGCGGCTGGATCTGGCTGACGCCGACCAACGCGGCCGCGATCTGTCCGGACACGGAATTCGAAGAGGCGCTACTGGCCGCACCATTCGTCTCCCCTCCCCCTGGAAGGGCCGGAACTGCAGATGACGAGACATTCACCACTGGAGCCGGTCCTGCCGACGACATTGCCGGTTGAACCTGTCTTGCGACCGTCGAATTGGCTGATGTCGCAGATATCCGTGTCTCGGCACTCGCATGAGCGGTCGCGGATGATGACGGACCGGCAGCAGCCGTGTGGTGGGCCTGCCCGCCTGCCGCCGATTGGAGACGGCCGATCGCCTCACGGGCCAGGGAGTCGATTGTTGAATGGGGGACGCCCGAGGTCGTGCTTCCTGAAGATGCCGCCTGTTGAGACGACGACCCGGTAGTGGCTGACCCGGGCGAGCCTGCGGAACCCTCAACAGGGACCGACTGTGCCTTGGCGTCGGTAGCCGGTGTCACTTGCCTCGCCAAACCGGGTACCACGGACGCATGAGAGTCAGACTGTGGAGCAATATCGGCGACCTGATGCGAAGACAATGCTTGGACGGCCAACGCGGCGGAGGCCTGAGCCGGTAGGCCCGCTGATACGGGCGGTGGCTGCGAGGTCTGCACAGCCTGCGCCTGCTGCGCCTGCTGCGCCTGCTGCGCCTGGCCCGAAGAGGGCGCCGCGGTGGCCCGGGCAAGATCATGATGGCCGCTCTTATTCGCCGCCTTGCCGTGTTCCGTAGAGACAGGAGCCATGCCCTGCGCATTGGCATAAGCAGCGCCCGGCGGTGAGGCCGTCCGATCGCGCATCAGGGCGGCGGATGACGTTCCATTACTGTTGCCATGATGAGCATGTGGATCGGACGCAGATTTCGCGTCCGTGGTCGAGCTTGGTGACTGGGACGCATTTCCCGCCGCGTGCTGGGACGATGATGCCGATGCGCCGGCGAGAGCCGCGCTAAACGAGCCTGAAGCGGCCTTACCGGCACCGCAATCCGCACTCCCCTGCCCCGCGCTTATGGTGCGAGTACCTGAAACACTCGCGGGCCCGGACGAATCCGACGTCGGCACGGCGCTTGTCGACGCCGACGCTGCAGTTCCGCATCCTGAAGTCGCGCCGGCGGCTGCGCTCGCAGTCGACGTAGCCGGCACGGCGGAAATGGCGGTTCCAATGCTCATGCCGCCCCACATGCAAGATATCGGCCAAACAAAAATACGCGACGAAAGGCGGCTGGCGCTGCATTCTCGGAGGCAAGCCGGCAAAATTTGCAGGGCTGTATCCATGAAACCCGGCCGATTCTGCCGGGTAGGCAATTTCAACTATGGGACCGAATGACTGCAAAACTCAGTTCCCACACTTGGCACGCTTCGTGCAGGACGGTCAGCGAACGGATGCAGCCCGTTGCGGCACAAGACATGTGCGATAGTGCCACGGGCAAGCCCCCAACCCTATGGAGCTGAGGACAGGATGTCGATTTTCGGTGCTTTGGATACTTCGGTCAGCGGCCTTCAGGCCCAGTCCAGCGCGTTCACCAATATCAGTGATAACATCGCGAACTCCCAGACCATCGGCTACAAGGGCGTCAATACTCACTTCACCAACTACCTTGTTCAGAGTACGGCCTCCAATAATGGACCCGATTCCGTTGTTGCCAATCCCGAATACACAAATACGGTTGAGGGGACGATAACGCAGTCGAGCAATCCACTCTCTCTGGCAATAAACGGCAATGGATACTTCAACGTCAGTCTCCCCGGTCCGACCACAACCACGGCTGGAAAGACAACGCAGACATTCGACGCTCAGCAATATTACACTCGCGCAGGCGATTTTACCCTGAATTCATCCGGATACCTTGTAAACGGCGCCGGCGCCTATCTTGACGGGTGGTCCGTCAACCCGACGACAGGCACCGTCAACACTTCGTCGCTCGCACCGATCCAGGTTTCGCAGGGGGCGTCTCCGCCGGTTCCGACCTCCAATGTTACACTTTCGGCGACGTTGCCAACCACACCGAGTTCGACCCCCGTCACCACTCAGGTTGATGTCTACGACTCGCTTGGCAACATGCAGCCACTCAACCTAAGCTGGTCTCCGGTCACTGGTTCGGCAAATACGTGGACACTGAACGTCTCCTCACCGAACGCGACACCCTCGACGGTGGGTTCCGCAACTATGGCTTTCAATACGAACGGAACGCTGAGTTCGATCACAGCGGGCACTGGGACAACGTCCCCTGCTGCCGGGCAACTACAGATCTCGCCGAGCTATAATGGCAGCGCGCAACCCATCACGCTGGATTTTGGAGCCCCCGGGAGCACCGCCGGCCTCACCCAATACGCCGGCACGAGTCTGAATCTCCAGGGCGTAAGCCAGAATGGCTCACCTTCCGGTGCATTCAGCAACCTGTCGATCGACACACAAGGCAATATCACCGCAAACTATACAAACGGCTTCTCCAAACAGATTGCCCAGATTCCCCTCGCCTCCTTCGCGTCACCCGACGCGCTGCAAAACAAGAGCGGACAGATCGAGACGGCCACCCAAGCCTCCGGAGCCGCGACAATCAATGCAGTAGGTGGCAGCGGAGGCGCTCTGGTCACCGGCTCCGTCGAGAACTCAAACGTCGACATCGCCACACAGTTTACCGATCTAATCAACGCCCAACAGGCATATACGGCAAATACCAAGGTCGTCACCGCTGCACAGCAGATCCTCACGACCACTGTGAATATGGTTCAGTAACAATTTACCCTTCCGTAATTTTTTCACGGGATCATACAACGCATGAGTGTGGGCACGGGACTCGCGATCGCAAGCAGCGGCCTAAGTGCGATCGATCAGCAATTGGCCGTAGTTTCGCAAAACATTGCGAACGCGAATACGTCCGGCTATTCAGTTGAAACCGCAAATCTGTCCGCCGCGACAGCGGGCGGCCAAGGTTCCGGCGTGATCAGCGCGCCGGCGACCCGTCAGGTCAACACCAGCATACAGACACAGGTCAACAACTCGATCGCTCAGCAATCATATCAAGCCGTCATATCAACGACACTATCGGGCATTGATCAGGTAATGGGCATGCCAGGTCAAGGCAACGACCTGCCAAGCCTGCTCGCCAATGTCCAGTCTGGCTTCCAGACCTTGATGACCGACCCATCGAATGTCGTACAGCAGAACACGGTCGTAAGTGCAGCAAAGACACTGACGGGGCAGATCAACTCAATTGCCAGTACCTTGCAATCGGCTGGCCAATCTGCGGCAAGTACGATTACAGCAGATATCAAGAAACTGAATTCGACTCTCGGCACGATTGGGTCGCTGAATGCGCAGATCGTCAATCTTGCGCAGCAGAACAAAAGTACAGCCGACCTAGCAAATCAGCGTGACGCAGCCATCCAAACTATCGCATCGCTCACCGGCGCCAAAGCACTTACGCAGACGAACGGCTCCATAGCCCTGTTCACGGCGAACGGAATACAATTGCCACTTAATGGGTCATCACCGATCACGGCAACCACCACAACAAATAACACGTCGTATTCGATTGGCGGAACCCCAGTTACTTTTGGCGGCGAGTTGGGCGGCGCGCAGCAACTTATTAACGCCACACTCCCACAAATCCAAGCTGGACTAGATTCATTCTCACAGGCATTGTCGAGTCGGTTCGCTGGAGCAGGCCTCAGCTTGTTTACAGACCCTATTGGCAATGTGCCAATGGCCGCAACAAAAGGTCTTTCTGCGGTAATTACAGTAAATCCAGCAGTCATTTCAAATCCCGCCCTGGTCCGAGATGGTAATGTTACCGTCACGAACGCCTCCGGAACGCCAATTCCACCGAATCCTGCCGGTGGCCCTGCTGGCTACACGGCATTGATCCAAAATGTACTGAACTCCGCGTTCGGCACAACCACAGTGGGTGGGAGCGCTCAACCTCCTGCAATCACTGCTTACACCGACGCAACCGGCACCGTGTCCCTTCCCTACTCCGGGTCTGGGTCGCTGTCGGCAATCGCGACCAACTTCACGGCAAATGAAGCCTCGATAAGCAGCGCTGCTCAGACCCAGGTTTCAAATGTCGGCAACTTGGTTACCGCACTCAAGGCTCAAGCCTCCTCAACCAGTGGCGTCAATATCGACCAACAGATGAGTCTTCTTGTCACACTACAAAACGCATACGCCGCAAACGCAAAGACAGTGACGATTGCACAGCAAATGTGGCAAGCCGTCCAAGCGATGGTCCAATGAGCACATCAATTGCCAGCCTATCCACTGGCAACTTCGGTCTAATCCAGCAACTGGCAGCAGATTCGAGCATAACAAGTCAGAAACTGGCGCAACTAACCATACAATCGCAGACAGGATATGTCGCAACGACGTATGCTGGTCTCGAAACTGCTCAGCCCGGATCCGCCGGCCAAACGCTCATCTTGAACTCGTCAATCGCCACGCTTAACAATACAATTTCAAACTTGAAAGTTGCACAGGGCCAGATGGGCGTGCAACAGAATGCAATACAGACGATCAGCGATATTGCATCCAAAGCGTTAACGCAGTTCGAAGGTGTCAACTCCCTAAGTGGGAGCGCATTGAGTACGGCAGCAGCCACAGCGCGTAGCGCGGTCACGCAGATCGCTAGCCTTCTCAATAGTCAGGATGGAACTCGATACATCTTCTCAGGTCAGGACAGTACTGTTCCGCCTGTGCCGAATGCAACCAGTTTCACGAGTGCCGCGTTCTATGTCAGCATTCAGAGCGCTACCAACAGCCTTTCGGTCTCTGGAGTGTTCGCGGCGGCAAGTAACAGTACGAACAGCCCATTCTCAAGCACTCTTGCTAGTAATCCTGGCGTCCCAAGTGTTCTGGGTGCCGGGGGAGTCCCGATTACAACCGGTATCGCCGCAAATGCCAATCAGTTCATCGGTCCTAGCGTGGGAACGAATACTACCGGATCTTATATGACGGATATTCTGGCCACTCTTTCGGCTATCGGCAGCCTGCAGCCTGGGCAACTTTCAAATTCGGGCTTCACAAATTTCGCCAATGCGATCTCAACCAGCCTCGGTAACGCAATCAATACAATGGCACAGGACGCCGGCGCTCTGGGAAACAACCAGGCACTGGTGAATACGCAAATCACAGATCTCCAGCAGACGTCAAACGCATTCACCAACCAGGTTGCCGGGTTCGATCAAGTCGATATGACCAAGACCCTTTCCCAGTTGTCCGCCACCCAAACGCAACTCCAGGCTTCGTACCAGCTTATCGCCGCGGTGAAGACAATGAGCCTTACCCAATATATCTGAGGCGGACTTCATCTGGCGTTAACGACTTCGACGTAAAATACGTCTTCTCCGCAAAACGCGGACCACAGACTAAATTATAGCCAAGGATACAAAGCATGTCCGGCGTTGTTAGCTCGATCATCACCAACTCGGCCGCGATGGTCGGCGTTGAAACTCTCAACTCGATCAATACTTCTCTGAACAACGTTCAGAACCAGATCTCCACTGGCTACTCTGTCAGCAGCGCGGTTGACAATGGTGCTGCTTTCGCTGTTGCCCAGTCGGTTCGCACAAATATGGCGGGCCTCACTGCCGCGAACCAGCAGCTCGGCGATACCCAGGGACTTCTTGCAACCACTAACACGGCACTGACCAATATCTCCAATCTTATGCAGAGCATGGATGCGACACTGGTCAATCTGTCGAGCTCAACGATTTCTACAAGCCAGAAGTCCCAGTACGTTGCGCAGTTTTCGTCGCAACTTCAGAATTTACAATACTACATCAAAGGCGCGAGCTATAATGGTAAGGCGCTGATCGGTGCTTCGTCGGGCACCCTGGCCAGTTCGTCATCTTCGTTTACGAGCAAGGCCCTGCAAGTCTCTTCGGATGCCTCCGGCGGGCAGATTAAAATTGCAGCACAGAGCATGACAACTGTTTATCTTGCTCTAAGCAAGATTGGAACGTCGCTTGGCACGGCCTCCGCAGGTTCCACCACAATTACAAACTGGATGACTGCTGGTGGTACATTCAGTACCCAGGTTTCCAATGTCGGTTCGTATCTTAACACCTACGGTAACCTGACCAACCAGGTTGATGCGCAGATAACCTATAACCAGAACAAAATGGACGCGCTCAGCAATGGCCTCGGCGCGCTCGTTGATGCCAATATGGCGGCGGAGTCCGCAAAGTTGCAGTCGCTACAGATCCAGCAGCAGTTGGCAACATCTGCCCTCTCCATAGCGAACCAGCAGCCGTCGATCCTCACCAAGCTGATCTGATTCATCCGCCGTAACCCGGCCTGCTTCAATAGCAGGCCGGGCCTACTAGTCGCGTTACGAAGGATAAATATATGTCGGTTCTGGTGCTGGAGCTTCGCCAAGGCGATATCATGATACTCAACGGCGCACCGATCCGGTTCCGCACGAAGTCACGCATCGAGTTGACGGCGAAGGCACGCTTCATGTTCGGCAAACAAATACTGCGGCCAGACGAGGTCAACACGCCTGCGAAGCAGATCTATTTTGCTCTCCAGACGGCCTATATCGGAACGGACGAAGAACGCCAATCCGCGCTAGTCCGTGCCCGCGAACTGATAGAGCAGTTCAAGGAAGCGACAACTTCGGCGCTCGCCCGCGAGATCCTCGACCGAGCGCTGGAATGTGCAAAATCGGATGATTGTTATGAAGCCCTTAAGCTTTCGCGGCGAATTATGCGCCACGAAGCAGCCGTTCTGCAGTCATGTCAGTGATCAAAAGGATCGTAAATGTCTCATTCAGCAAAGGCCTTCAAAGCCTATGAATCCGCCAATCAACTGCGAGGTCAGCGTGAGCAGGATGCCGAAGTGTTCCGCACTGTCAGTTCTATGCTCCGTGCGGCCGACGATGATCTGAGTCGTACACGAGCACTGGCAACTGCCCGCAGGCTCTGGCAGACGATTCTCGCTACAAATCTCGATCCACTCAATCCGTTGCCGGCACCACTTCGGGCGCAGATCGTTTCTGTTGCGAATAACATTCTTCAGCAGACAAATGATCAAAGTCCCGACCTTGAAGTGATCGCGATAATCGGCGAC
>NZ_JFHO01000041.1:0-9191 GCF_000724705.2 Acidiphilium sp. JA12-A1 | reverse complement strand
CGCAACCCCGGCGGCGGCGAGGCGGCGCGCCTCGGCGAGGCCGCGCGCGGTCTCGATCAGGGCGATGACCGGAGGGCCGCCGGCGGCTTGCGAAACCGCGGCGATCCGCTCCGGCGCTTCCGCCTTGGGCAGCACGATCCCGGCAAGGGGCAGGCGCGCGGCGCAGGCGAGATCCTCCGCGTGCCAGGGCGTGCCGGCGGCGTTCACCCGCAGGAAGATCTCGATCCCGCCGGGCAGCGCGCCCGGGGCGGCGAGGGCGGCGCGGGCGGCGGACTTCGCCGCGGGGGCGACCGCGTCCTCGAGGTCGATGATGATCGAATCGGCGCCGGAGGCGGCGGCCCTGGCGAAGCGTTCCGGCCGGTCCGCCGGGACGAAGAGCAGGGCGAGACCGCCGGCGCTCATGCGGGCGATCCGGCGCGCGGGGCGGGTGGGGTGCAGGGGCGGAAGGCGGGCAAGCGGCGTCTCCGGTTCGGCTGGATGCCGCAGGTTAGAGAGCCGGCGCGCGGGGTCAATGCGTCGCGCCGGGGAATGCGGCGGGAGCGGCGTCAGATGGCCATCGCCGTCTGGTCCGGCCGCGCCGGCACCGAGGGATCGAGTTCGGCATCGGTCATGTTGGTGAAGTAGTGGTCGGGGTAGATGGTGTTGAGCCGGCGCAGGCCGAGGCGGGCGATTTCGGCCAGCGAGACGTCGTTCTGGGCCGCGTAGATCTCGACCTGCATGACGACCCTGTTGTTGCGCAACGTCCGCTCCATGCCTTTGAGGACGCGCGCCTCGTGGCCTTCGACGTCGATCTTCATGACGATGACCGCGCCGGTTGCGGGCAGTGCCGCATCGATGGTGGTCGCGGGCGCCGGGTAGGAGTCGGCGCCGTCATCGAGGATGCCGACGCCGGCGCGGTTGCCGTCCGGATGCGTCCGGCTGTCGCGGAAGCGGATGGTGCCGGTTGTATCGGTCACGGCCATGTTGGCGGCGGTGATCGCGTGCGTCGCGTCGTTCAGCAGCAGGTTGGCCTGCAGCTGGGCGAAGTTGTCGCGGTCGGCCTCGAAGGCGTGGATCCGGTCGAACAGGCCGGTGCGCAGGGCGAGGAGCGAATAGAGGCCGAAATAGGCACCCACATCGACGAATGTCATGGAACCGATGCGGCCGGCGCGGCGGGCGAGGTGGAAGAGATAGTCGAGCTGCTCGCGCTCCCATGCATCGCTGTCGATCAGGGCGCGGTCGACGATCGAGCCGCGGTCGAGCAGGAGCGTGAGGCCCTGGCGGTCGTGGATATCGAATTTCGACCGGGGCCGGGGGGCCGCTTTCGGCGCGCCCATCGCGGCCTCGATGGATGAAATCTTGTCGCTGATGTTCAGCAGCGCCGAATAGGCGCGGATCGTCTGACGCAGGGGGGTGAAGGTCCTGATCGACATCGCGAGGGTCCCGGATGGTATCGCGGGACGATCCCATCCGCCTGCGGCGCCAGCAAGACGGGCTTAAGTATCCCGATCTCGCTCATTGGTGGTAGGGCCACCGGGACCGCACGGCATTTTGACCGGATGGTCGGAGTGAGAGGATTCGAACCTCCGGCCCCTGCGTCCCGAACACAGTGCTCTACCAGGCTGAGCTACACTCCGATGACGCGGCCTATAGCCAAGGGAGGCGGGATAGGCAAGGCTCCGGCGGCGCGTTTCTGCCGTGCGCGGCGACGGAAAGTGACGCAGGGCCACCATTGCGTTGACGAGATTTAACCACAGCATCCCGCCCCGATTATTCGCGATCTTGCAGATTGGGTGCTATGGAGCCGCCATGTCTCGACCTCTGAAAGCCGGCGAGCGGCTGGCCAAATCCGATTCGCGGCGCCGTGCCGGCCCCACTCCTCCCAAGCGTGGCGGCAAGCCTGCCCCCAGGAAGCGCCCCGGCCTTGCCGGCGTTGCGGGCGGGATGTTCGTGCGCGGCCTCTATCGCCTGGCGCTGGTCGGGATGGTGGGCGGCGTTCTCGTGGGCGGCGGGCTGTTCTTCTATTTCAGCAGCGGCCTGCCCGGCGTGGACCGGCTGCGCCATTACGAGCCGCCGCTCGAAACCCGGATCTACGCCGAGAATTTCCGCCTGATCGGCGCGCTGGGCACGCAGCACCGGATTTATGTGCCCTACGACCGGATTCCGCCGCTGGTCGCCGATGCGTTCATCGCGGCCGAGGACAAGAATTTCTGGACCGAGCCGGGAATCGACCCGCTGGCCATCGTCCGCGCCGGCGTGGTCGACCTGACCCGGATCGGCAGCCATGAGCGCCCGCTCGGCGCCTCGACCATCACGATGCAGGTGGTCAAGAACATGCTGCTCGACAACCGGATCGACTTCACCCGCAAGATCAAGGAGGCGATCCTCGCCGTCCGGGTCAACCGGGCGATGTCGAAGAAGCAGATCCTGACCCTGTATCTGAACGAGATCTTCCTCGGCCAGGACAGTTGGGGCGTGGCCGCGGCGGCGCAGGCCTATTTCGACAAGCCGCTGTCGCAGCTGACCGTTGCCGAGGCGGCGATGCTCGGCGGCCTGCCGAAGGCGCCGACCAATTACAACCCCTTCCTTCACCCCAAGCGCGCCCGCGACCGGCGGGACTGGGTGATCGGGCAGATGCAGGCGGACGGGTTCATCACCGCGGCGCAGGCGCGCGAGGCACTCGCCGCGCCGCTGGTGCCCAAGGCGGCTGCCGGGCCGGCGTCGATTCCCGGCGCGGGCTATTTCGTCGGCGCGGTGGAGACGCAGCTGGTCCGCATGTTCGGCCGCAAGACGGCGATGGAGGGCGGGCTCATCGTCCGCACCAGCCTCGATCCGAAGCTGCAGGCGGCGGCGACGCGGGCGATGCGCGACCGGCTCGTGTCGTACGACCACGAATTCGGCGTCTATCACGGCCCGGTCGGGCATATCGGCGCCGGGGAACTGGCCGCCAGCTGGGCGCGGGCGCTGGCGCGGCAGGACACGCCGAAGGGGCTCATCGCCTCCTGGCGTCTCGGTGTCGTGATCAGCGAGACCGCGCAGCGCGCGCGAATCGGCTGGCTCGACGGCGACTCGCCGTCGGAGGCGCATACCGGCACGCTCACCCTGGCGGCGATCCAGTGGGGGCGGCCGATGATCCACGGCCGTCCCGGGCCGCTGCTGCGCAACATGGCGCAGATGCTCAAGCCGGGCGATGTGATCATGATCGAGCCCAAGCCGGACAAGGGCGGGACGGTCTCGCTGGAGCAGGTGCCGAAGGTCGAGGGGGCGATGCTCAGCCTCGATCCGCAGACCGGGCGGGTGCTTGCCATGGTCGGCGGCTGGAGCAACCGGCTCAGCCCCTATAACCGCGCGATCCAGGCGCATCGGCAGCCCGGCTCCAGCGTCAAGCCGTTCGACTATCTGACCGCGATGCAGGCGGGCGTTCAGCCGGATGCGACGATTCTCGACGCGCCGTTCATCCAGCGCCTGTCGGACGGGCAGATCTACCGGCCGGGCAATTACGAGAATTCCTTCCAGGGCCCGGTGCCGGTGTTCTACGCGATCCAGGAGTCGCTCAACCTGGCCACGCTGCATCTGGTGCGGCGGGTCGGGCTACCCAACGTGATCGCCAATTTCAAGAAATTCGGCGTGGTGAAGCACGCGCCGCTGATCTATCCGGCGGCGATCGGCGCGCTCGACACCACGCTGTGGCGCATGGTCCGCGGCTATGCCGCGCTCGACGAATACGGGCGCAAGGTGCAGCCCTCGCTGATCGACAGCGTGACCGCGCCGGACGGGCACATCCTGTACCAGGCGCCGGACCAGTCCTGCGCCAACTGCATGGACGGTTCGGCGCAGCAACCGCCGATCCTGAACCGGCCGGGCGCACGGCTCGCCAATCCGGACAGCGTCTATCAGGTCATCATGATGATGCGGAACGTGGCCGAATACGGCACCGGCGTGCCGGCGGTGAAGGGGCTGAAGCGGCCGATCGCCGGCAAGACCGGCACGACCAACAATTTCAACGACGCCTGGTTCATCGGCTTCGTGCCGCAGATGGTGACGGGATGCTGGATCGGCTTCGACAAGCCGAGGGATCTCGGCGTCAACCAGACCGGCGGCAATGTCTGCGGCCCGGCCTGGAACCAGTACATGAAGGTCGCGCTCAAGAACCAGCCGGTGATTCCGTTCAAGCCGCCGCCGGGCATCACGCTGCACAAGGTGACGTTCCGCGACGAGACGGTGGAAGAGGCATTCAAGCCGGGCCAGACGCCGGGCGCGCAGTCCAACCCCGGGCTCGTCGCCGACGATCCGCTGAATCTCGGCGGTGCCTTCGCGAACACGACGCCGTCGACCGGGTCGCACGATTTCAGCCCGGCGCCGGATGGCCAGACCCCTTCGGGCGGGGCGCCGGCGCCGTCCGGCAATGTCGACAAATCGCTGGGCGGGCTGTATTGACCGGCTTTGGAAATCATCCCGACAGAATCTGAAGAGAAGAGAGAATGTCTGCCGAAACCCAATCGCTCGCCGAGCAGATCACGCAAAGCGTGGCCCTGCTGAGGAGGCATCTTTGACTGGGATGCCGCCCTTCGAAAACTCGAGGAACTGAACGCCCGCGCCGAGGACCCGGCGCTGTGGGACAATGCCGACGCCGCCCAGGCGATGCTGCGCGAGCGCAACCGCCTCGCGACCCAGACCGAGGCGGTGCACACGATCGAGCGCGAGACCGAGGATGCGCTCACCCTCGCCGAACTCGCCGAGGCGGAGGGCGACCAGTCGGTGCTCGCCGAGGCCGAGGCGGCGCTGCGCCGCATCTCCGAGGAGGCCAAGCGCCGCGAGATCGAGAGCCTGCTCGCCGGCGAGGCCGACGGCAATGACTGCTATCTCGAGGTGAATGCCGGCGCCGGCGGCACCGAGGCGCAGGACTGGGCCGAGATGCTGCTGCGCATGTACACCCGCTGGGCCGAGCAGCACGGCTACAAGGTGACGATGCTCGAGGAATCCGAGGGCGAGCAGGCGGGCATCAAGTCCGCCACCATCCAGGTCTCCGGCATGAACGCCTATGGCTGGCTGAAGACCGAGGCCGGGGTGCATCGGCTGGTGCGGATCTCGCCCTTCGATGCCAATGCGCGGCGGCAGACCAGTTTCGCCAGCGTCTGGGTCTATCCGGTGGTCGACGATTCGATCGAGGTCGAGATCAACCCGGCCGACCTGAAGGTGGACACGTTCCGCGCCTCCGGCGCCGGCGGCCAGCACGTCAACAAGACCGAGAGCGCGATCCGCATCACCCACGTTCCCTCCGGCATCATCGTCGCCTGCCAGAACGACCGCAGCCAGCACCGCAACCGCGCCACCGCGATGGAGATGCTGAAATCCCGCCTCTACGAGATGGAACTGCAGAAGCGCGAGGAGGCAGCCGCGGCCTCGGAAAGCGCGAAGCGCGACATCGGCTGGGGGCACCAGATCCGCTCCTACGTGCTCGCACCCTACCAGCTCGTGAAGGATCTGCGGACCAACTTTGAAAGCGGCAATCCGGACGCGGTGCTGAACGGCGATCTCGACGCGTTCATGGCCGCATCGCTCGCCTCCCGCGTGGGGGCGACCCGCAGCGAGGCGTCGGCCCAGGCCGAGTGAGCCGGCCCGAAGCGGCGGGTTCTGCCGCCGCTTCGGGAGACGGGCTGAATGCGGATGGCGGGACTTGAACCCGCACGCCCTGACGGGCAACAGATTTTAAGTCTGAATTTTAGCCTTTTTTGATAAATAACGTTTCTGGAATTTCTAATGAAAACAGCGATTTAAACGATAGTATTTTATCTGCGTATTTCTGAATGTTTCGTCCCATTGTCCCGAATTTGTCCCAAACAAAAAATAGCTGCGCGCTGACATAAAAGCCTTGATCGTTTCGTTTCATGTCACTATCTCGGTTTTTGGGCATAATGAAGAAGTCCCGGTGAACGGGTCGGTGCAGACGTTTTGATCGGACATGCGAGGCAAAATCCCACCTCTACTCCGATCTAACTCCGGGGACGCGCCGGGGGACAGGCATGGAGACTACGGCTGACGCAAGCTGACACATGTCTGCGAGCACCATAATGTCAAAAGCTGACAAGATTAAAGAACTCGACGATTTCCGTCTGATCACCGCTGCCGAGTTGGCTCCGATCCTCGGCATCACGCCGACCGCCATTAGGATTCGGATATGCCGTGGTGGCGTCGAGAGCGGCACTGTGCCGCCGCCAATCAGTCTCGATAATGCCCGGCATTTCTGGTCGATCATCACCGTGCGCGAGTGGCTTGAGGCCAAAGCTGATGAAGCCCGTGCTTATCAAGCTGATCGTAATCGCGGTCGCGGTCGTCCCAAACTGCCACGTGAGACAAGAAAGCAAGCTGCATAAAGAAAGTCCCGGCGCTGGGAAAGCAGCACCGGGACGGGGTAATCGCTAAACGCTAAATCCGGAAAGCCCTTGGCAGAACTTCTCCGACTTAAATAGCGATTTCCCCTTTTCCGATCAAGCTTTTCCATAGCACCGGGCCTCAGAAAAATGAGGCTCCAAATGACAAAAATATACGATCTCAAAGCCGCTTTCAGCCGTTTCCACACGGGCATGCAAGCGGATGGCTATTCCGTCACGCTGCGTGACCCGACAAGCGCGAGCGGCTTTAATATCGCAAAAAGGGCCGGTCTGCCTGACATCATCGCGCCGAGCGATGTGATCGACGTGATCATCAAATATGGCTTCTCAGCCTTAGCGCAGGGCTGGTCGCCTATAGCAAGGCCGAGATCATCATCGCGGACGATCTTCCAGCTTGATGACCTACAGCCGGGTGCCATCGAGTCCATGATCGAGCAGGGCTGGCGGCCTTGCTATACGCAGCAGACAAGCCCTGAAAAATATCAGGCCGCTCTCGCTGTTGATCACGTCGATGATTTGGTTCGTCTAGAAGTTCGTCGTCGTCTGATCAGCATTTTCCAAGCCGACCCCGGCGCTACCGGGGCATATAGGGTGCCGGGTTTCCAGAACTGCAAAGAAAAATATCGGCAGCCTGACGGCTCATATCCGCGTGTGGCCGCGCTATCTTGGACCGGCGAGACATGCCCGAAAACCCGTGATCTGTGTGATCAAGTGATAGCAGACATGGCTGAAAAAGCTGCCGCGTCAGTCAGGCATGTCGATCTCGATCCTGACGACCTCGCAACGCTAGATGATCTCGCTGCGGCATGGCAGCGCCTTGAGCACCATGCGTATCGCGCATGCGGGCCGGTCTGGAAGTCTGAGCATGACTGGTTGATGGCCGTCATGCTGCGCTATTTCGGCGCTGTCGAAGATGAAGTGCGCGAAGCACTCACCCTTTTATCGCCCCGTCATGATCTTCGGTCGAAAAATGAAGCCGGTTTTGAGCGTGCTGCCGCCATTACTGCTGATCGTGCATTCAGCGATGCAGGCGATGAAGCCTTGGAAAGCTTGGAGCGATTTCATTGGCTCTGGGAGCGCGATTTTCATGATGAAAAAGGTGCAGCATGAGCGCGCCGGTCATCATGTCCCGCTTCGGCACCCGGCCTCTGCCACCACCAAAAAATAGGGCATTCAGGCCGACCGGGCGGCTTCGTCGTTTACCGATAGAGACGATGCCAGTCGAAAAGGCGTCATCAAGAATTGGCTGGATTTTGCGTCAATACATGACGGCATTTTCAGAGAGACAGGCTGAAATTCTTAAGCAACGGGCTGACAAAAATCGTCACGGTCGAATCGTCAGGCCGCCCTTGCCACCGCTAGCTGCACAGATCACCACAGGCACAGGGAAAACCGCCGCTATTCGCCGCATGATCCCGCTTGCTGTCGAGGCGGGCTTAGGCGTCGCTGTGGTCTGTCGCGATCATGAGCAGATTTCGTCATATGCGGAATCGGTGCCGGGCTTGCTGCACTATCACGGGCGCTCGCCAGAAAATCCCGAAAAGCGTGATCAGGCTGAATGGACGTGCTGGAAACATGGCTTAGTTGCTGGCATCTCCGAGATGCACCATTTACCTCAACCGACCATCTGCCGCAGCCATTGCGAGCATGGCATGAGAAGGGCTTTGGATCGGCTTGGCCGGGATATTTTTAATGCCGAAAAAAATGAGCGGCGTGAAAAAATCAAAGGCTGGTTTCGAGCACATAAAATAGAAGAATATAAAATCAAAGAAATAAAGCCCTGTATGTGGCTAGACCATCAAGAGACAGCATTGCATGCGCAAATCATTGGTCTACCAGCGCAGTCATTTTCAGAGACCATGGCGACGTGGAACAGAGGATTCGATAATCTTGAGCGCCTAGTTATTATCGATGAAAGTGTGCCGCTAGGGGAACAAATTTCTGTTTCACTAAAGAGTATTGCGGCTTGGCGCGTGGTCTGAGCCCTAAGTTCCCGCCATTCAGGAGTAGAGTCTCATCCTCGAGTGATGCCCACGATTGGGCGTAGGTGCAACAGCCGGGTTGGGGGTTAACCCCCAACCCGGCGCGCCGCTGATTTTTCCCGCCACCTCTGCCGGGGTTTTGTTGCCCAGGCTCGAATGGGGGCGGTGATGATTATAGTCGTGACGCCAGGCGGCCAGCACGGACCTCGCTTGAGGCAGGCTCGTGAACAAGGTCTCGTTCAGACACTCGTCCCGGAGCCGGGCGTTGAAGCTCTCGACGAACCCGTTTTGCTGGGGCTTGCCGGGCGCGATGTAATGCCATTCCACGTTCCGCTCTTTCGACCAGCGCAGGATCGACATGCTGGTGAGCTCAGTGCCGTTGTCGCTGACCACCATGAGCGGGCGCGCCCCGCGCTCAGTGATCGCCATATCCAACTCGCGTGCCACCCGGGCGCCCGAAATTGACGTGTCGGCGATCAAGCGAACGCATTCGCGGCTGAAATCGTCCACGACGGCGAAGATCCGAAACCTGCGCCCGCATGTCAGGGCGTCGGAGACGAAATCCAGCGACCAGCGCTGATTGCAGCCCTGCGGAATGGTCATCGGAGATCGTGTGCCCAAGGCCCGCTTTCGCCCGCCGCGACGGCGAACCTGAAGGCGTTCTTCGCGGTAAAGGCGCCGAAACTTCTTGTGGTTCATGGAAATTCCTTCGCGGCTGAGCAGCCAGTGCAGGCGCCGATAGCCAAATCGACGGCGCTCGCCCGCAAGCACGCGCATGCGTTCGCGAGCCTCCGCATCATCCGGGCGGCGGCTTTGATACCGCACCGTGGTCCGATCC
>NZ_JFHO01000042.1:0-69356 GCF_000724705.2 Acidiphilium sp. JA12-A1 | reverse complement strand
GCGCCGAGGCGGCGATTTCGCCGACGACGCCGTTGATCTCGCCGATCTGGGCAACGATCCGCTCCAGCGCCCGGCCGGTCTGCCCGACCAGGTCGACCCCCGCGACCACCTGCTGGTTCGATGCGGAAATCAGCGTCTTGATCTCCTTGGCCGCGTCGGCCGAACGCTGCGCCAGCGCGCGCACCTCGGAGGCGACCACGGCGAAACCGCGCCCCGCCTCGCCGGCCCGCGCCGCCTCGACACCCGCGTTCAGCGCCAGCAGGTTGGTCTGGAAGGCGATCTCGTCGATCACGCCGATGATGTTGCCGATCTGCTTCGACGACGCCTCGATCTCGCCCATCGCCTGCACGGCCTGGGACACCACGGCGCCGCCGCGCTGGGCGTCGTGCTGCGCCGTATCGACGACACCGCGCGCATGGACCGCGGCCTCCGCGGTCTTGCGCACCGTCGCGGTGATCTCTTCGAGTGCTGCGGCGGTTTCCTCGAGGGTGGCGGCCTGCTGCTCGGTGCGGCGCGAGAGATCATCGGCGGCCGAGGAAATCTCGTTCGTTCCGGAGCGGATCGCCGACGTGTTGGCGGCCACAACGCGCATCGCCTCCTGCAGGCGGTCCATCGCAACATTGAAATCGTTGCGAAGACGCTCGTATTCGGACGAGAAGGCCTCGTTCAGGCGGAAGGTGAGCCGGCCGGCCGCCAGTTGTTCGAGGCCGCCGGCGACGGCATCGAGAACAAGGGCCAGCTGCTTGGCGGCGGCCTCGCGTTCGGCATCGGCGCGGGCGCGCTCGGTCTCGCGCTGGCGGGCGAGCGCCGCGGCCTCGGCCTCCAGCCGCGCCTTCTCGATGCCCGCCGACTTGAAGATCTCGACCGCGCGCGCCATTCCCCCGATTTCGTCCTTGCGGTCGGTGAACGGCACGAGGGCCTCGAAATCTCCCCGTGCGAGTTGGGTCATCGCCGCGGTCATCGCCCGCAGGATCGAGCTGATCTTGCGCTGGATGAGATACATCACGATGAGGAACAGCGCGAAGATCGGCACGAAGATCGCGGCGAAACGCGAGACATTGCGCCAGAACTCGGCGTTGATGTCGTTGATGTAGGCGCCAGTGCCGATGTACCAGCCCCAGCCGGGAACCTGGCCCATGAAGGAGATCTTGGGCTCGGGTTTCGTCGATCCAGCCTTGGGCATGTAATAGTGGCCGAAGGCAGGGTGCCCCGCGCGGATCGAATCGATCATGACCCGGTCGGTGTAGTGGCCGAACATGTCCTTCGCATCATAGCGGTCGGTGCCGATCAAGGCCTTGTCGACATGCTGAAGGCCGATGCCCTTGCGGCTGTCCACGAAATAGTAGTCGCCATGATCGAACCGGGCGGCGCCGAGCGCCTTGAGCGCGAGCGCCTTCGCCTGCGGCTGCGGCATGGATCCGCTCTCCGCCATCTTGACGAAGCTGCTGGTGATGTTGACGGCATCACTGACAAGGGCGCGGATTTCCGCCTTTCTGCCCTGCATTCCGATCTGGTAGGAGGCAAGAAGCCCGAGAACCATGGCGATAAGCGTCATCACGATGCCGAACGCACCGAGCGCGGCAAACTGGTAACGGATCGAAAGCTTGTTGAGCACTGCATGCCTCCACAGACGCGTCGCGCATGCATGCCAGCTCTTGGTTAAAGAACCGTTTTGCCCGATCGGGAAGGCGAAAAAAAACCGGACCAGTGCGTCAGATTTTCATTCATATGCGGAAATTGCAATATATTTCATTGGCCCATGAAATAGAAAAGTCTCGTTTTTTAAATCTTGGCGCATCATCCAGAAGAATAATAACGATAGGTACTATTTCGACGGAAATGACCTTTTCAACAAAATTTCTGGTTGTATTTTTAAAGATTATTTTCTATCACTATATTCTGGATCATATCGTAATATTTTTAATACATTCTGCAATAATTTCATGAGGCCGCGTTGATAGCATCCCCCCCGCGATCCACGGAGTGGGGAGGCCATGCGACATACCGCTTACGAAGGTTTCGCCGCCCGACCTGCCGAGTCCGTCTTTGGCAACGGGGCACAGGCCCATACCGGCGGTGCGGGCGGCAGAGCGGCAGCGGACCGGGTAATGGTCGGCCAGTCTCCGGCGATGCTCAGGACATTCGAGCTGATCCGGCGATTCGCACCTGTCGATGCGCCAGTGCTCATCACCGGGGAGACCGGCACGGGAAAGGAACTCGCCGCCCGCGCGATCCATGACCGGTCAAACGCCTGCGACGGCCGTTTCGTGGCGATCAACTGCGCCGCCCTGCCCGCCAGCCTGATTGCCTCGGAACTGTTCGGCTACGAGAAAGGCGCCTTTACCGGGGCCGCCGCCCGGCGGGTCGGGCTGATCGAGATGGCCGATGGCGGCTCTCTCTTCCTGGACGAGATCGGCGACCTGCCTCTCGAATTGCAGGGTCATCTGCTGCGATTCCTTCAGGAGGGGCAGATCTTTCGCCTTGGCGGGCGCGAGCCGGTCAGCGTGCGCACCCGCGTCATCGCCGCCACCCATGTCGATCTCCACCGCGCGATCGAGGACGGGCGGTTCCGCGAGGATCTGTTCTACCGGCTCAACGTCCTGCAGATCGAGATGCCACCGCTGCGCGCCAGGGACGGCGATATCGAGCTCCTCGCCATGGTCGTGCTGCGCAGCGCCGTCCGCGAACTCGGCCTCGCGATCGACGGGTTCTCGCCCGAGGCGCTGGCGGCGCTGCGCCGGCACGGCTGGCCGGGCAATGTGCGCGAACTGGTCTCGACCGTTCGGCGCGCCGCGGTGATGGCCAGCGGACGGCTGATCGAGGCGGCCGACCTCGCCCTGCCCGCGCCACGAGAGACGGCACGGCAACGGGTCGCCACCGGCCCGCATGGCGCAATCGACCGCGAGGCCGTGCTCGCGGCCCTGGCACGGTGCGGCCAGAACCGCGCCAGGGCCGCGCGGGAGCTCGGGATTGCCCGCGTCACGCTTTACCGCGTGCTGCAGCGCGCGGCGACGACCGACCCAAACAGGGAGACCATTGATGAGGACTGATACCAGACGGCGCCGCCGGGCCACGGCGGCGGCGGCGCTGCTCGCGGCGACGGGATTCGCCCTGCCCGCGGCTGCGGCGCCGGCCGAGGCGGCGGGCGACGGCGCGTCGCTCGAACAGTTGCGGGCCAGCATCGCGCGCGCGGAGGCGCGGCTGGAGAAGACACGGGCCGAACTCGACCACGAGCGCGCGGAGCTCGACCGCCAGGGCGCGCTGCTCGATGCCGAGATGCGGCGCATCAGGGGGGCGGGACCGGGACCGACCGTCGCCGCACAAAATCCCGCCGACGCCACGGCGCCCGCTGATACCGCACCGCCATCGGCGGAACAGACCTCGGCGCCGATCACCGAACCCAAGCCGAAGGAACGGCGGGAAGCGAGGGTCCTCCAGACTTCGCCGCTGCAATCGGTCGGCGGCGTGCTGACCCCGCGCGGCACGCTCGTGATCGATCCCTCGCTCGAATACGACTACTCGGCGGAAGACCAGCTGAGCCTGAACGGGTTCACCATCCTGCCCGGCATCACCTTTGGTCAGCTTCTGCTCGCGCGCGTGCGGCAGAGCGTGATCACGCCGGCGCTGACCCTGCGCTACGGCCTGACCGACCGGCTGGAACTGAGCGCCAAGATTCCCTTCGTCTACGCCTATCAGGAGACCGTCACCCAATCGATCCTGCAGCAGAGCGGCGGCGGGACGACGGTGAACGTGCTCGCCCCGAGCGCCCATGCGGCGGGACTCGGCGACATCCAGTTCGGCGCCAGCTACCAGTTCAATTCAGGCGCCGACGGCATGCCGATCCTGGTCGGAAACGCGATCTTCAAGACCGCGACGGGCACGAGCCCGTTCTCGGTGCCGGTCTACACCACCAACGATCCGAACGGCGGGATCATCTCCGGCATCCAGAAGAAGGTGCCGACCGGCACGGGGTTCTATTCGCTTGAACCCAGCCTGACGGTGCTCTACCCGACGGCACCGGGGATACTGTTCGCCAACCTGCTTTACATCCACAATTTCGGCCGGACGGTAGAGGTGCAGGATCCTGGCGGCGGACCGCCGATTCCGGCGGACGCCAAGCCGGGCGACGCGGTGGCCGCCACGTTCGGCATCGGGTTCGCCCTCAACGATCAGACCACGTTCACGTTGAGCTACCAGCAGGAACACGTTTTCGGCGCGACGTTCAACCATGCGGCGGTGAAGGGGTCTTCCTACGATTTCGGGACGTTCAATTTCGGCGTCGGCTACCAGCTCTCGAAATCCACCACGATCAATCTCGGCGTCGGCATCGGCGCGGGCCCGAATGCGCCCGTCGCGAAGGTGCTCATCGACGTGCCGATCCGGTTCTGAGGGATCGCACATGTATCCGTATCACGCGTTTCATGAGCCGTTTCATGATACGGCGCGGCCAGCCGGCGGAATCGGGCCAGACACCATTTTTCCCTTGTTTTTCAGCCCATTGACCATCATGCGCGGATTGGCACGCGGCTTGCTGATGAATGTTCATGCAGATGCGGGATCCGCCATCCGGCCCGCGGCTGCAGGGGCCGCGGCGCACGCAGCGACCCGGCCCACGCAACCCGAACCACAGGAGTGACCCATGCGGACTTCCCTTCTTTTCGCCGGCGTCTCGGCCCTCGCCCTCGGGCTCGGCTTTGGCGTGGCCCACGCAAACCCGCCCGGCCCCCCGAGCCCCGGCGGCTCGACAACGTCGAGCTACAACACAACCAACACGACCAACACGACCAACTCAAACCACCAGTCCTGGTCGAGCCGGACGGCCAACTCGAACAACGAGACCGAGACCAACATGGCGGCGGCGTCGTCCGGCGGCGTGGCGGCGAACAACCACAGCCTGGCGATCAGCGCCTCGCTGTCGAACTTCGCGAACAGCTACAAGACGATCTCGAACTACCACCTCGCCACCGCGACGACGAACGGCTCGGTCATGGCCGGCGCCATGGCGAGCGGCGGCGGCAGCGGCGGGCCGGGCGGCATGGACAGGACGTACGGACGGCACGGCAAAGGTTCATCCGGAGCACCGGTGGTTTCGATGAACGCCTCCCTCAACAACACGGCGAACGGCACCGGCATCGTGACGGCGCAGGTCAACGCCGGCGTGAACTCGCTGCAGCAGAACACGGTCGCGCTGTCGTCCGTGGTTTCGGGCAGTTCCAACACCTCCGTGTTCCATTGATCGGTCCGTCCGGGCCTCACGCGGCCCGGACGACATCGAATGGAACCGCCATGGTCCGGCCCGTCCGGGCCATGGCTTTCGGGAGAGAGTGCGATGGACAGGCTTGATGGCCGGACGACCGGCGTGGCGCGGCGGATAGTGCGGGTGACCGTGGCCAGCCTCGCGCTGATCGGCTGCGCGATGATCGTGGCGCCGCCTTTCGCCCGCGCGGCAGGCAATGGCGCCCCGGATACGTCGCTGCTCGGCGCGCTGAAGGGCAACGAGCTGCACGGCGCCGCCCTGGGCCGGCTGCGCGCAGGCGGCGTCGTGATCCAGAACGCCACGTCCGACGGCTCCGTGAGCGGATCGGTCGGCCGCGGCGCGGTTACCGGAACGGTAAGCGCCAGCAACGCAATCAACAACAATGCCGGAATCACCACGGTGTTCCAGAACAGCGGCAACAACGCGCTGATCCAGAACACGATGACCATCAACGTGACGATGCACTGACGCCACCGCGCCGCCGCGGCCGTTTCCGCGGCGGCGCAATTTCCGAGAGGGACGACGATGACGCAGACCCCTCAGCCTCGCGACCGGACCAGGCTTTCCGGCACGCATGCGCCGGGATGCCGCGCCATTCTGGCAGCCCTCTGCCTCGCCTGCGGGATTGCCGGGCCGGCGGCCGCGGGCAATTTTCCGATCAACGGACTGAGCCTCGGTGCCGGCAGCGTCAACATGCCGATCCAGAGTTTCGAGTCGATGCGGTTCAGCCAGACGATTCACCAGGCCTATGATTTTTCCTGCGGATCGGCGGCGCTCGCAACGCTTCTGACCTATGCCTATCATCGGCCGGTGACGGAGAAGAAGGTCTTCCTCTCCATGTTCCGGAACGGCAATCGCGAGGCGATCGAGCGATACGGCTTCTCGCTGCTCGACATGAAGACCTATCTCGCGCGCGAGGGCATTCCCTCCGGCGGGTTCGACGCGCCGCTCTCGAAGCTCGCAGGGCTGCATGTGCCGGCGATCGTGCTGATCAACGACCATGGCTACCATCATTTCGTCGTTGTCCGCAGTATCGCGGAAGGCCGCGTGCTGCTCTCCGATCCGGCGGTCGGCCTGCGATCGGAGAGCGTCGCGCGATTCCGCAAGCAATGGAGCGGCATCTTCTTCCTCATCCTCAGCCAGGCGGAGATCGCACAGAAAAACTACAACGATCCGTCGCTCTGGCAGGGGAGCCCTCCGGCGCCGACCGAGATCGCGCGCTATGCGCTGAGCCTCGCCAGGCTGCAGGAGGTGACGATCCCGATCGCGAACCGCTTCTGAAGCGGCTCGCGGCATGACGCCCACGAAAGGACCATGACCATGACCGATCGTTCCGCGATTTCGCGTATTCTCCGCAGTGCCGCGCTGCTCGGGGCCTTCACGGCCGGGGGCGCGGCATCGGCGCAGGCCGCGGGGCCATTCGCGGCGCTCGGGGCCGGCGCGGCGCTGAGCGATGCGCGCCTTGCCTCGATCCGCGGCGGATTCGACCTGACGCCGCAACTGACGGTCGACTTCGCCTACCGGCAGGTGACCACCGTGAACGGCACGGTCATCGCCGCCGTGGCGATCCCGCAAATCCATCTCGCGTTCGGCCCGGCGACCGCGGCACTGTCGCTGCCCTCGATCGCGACGACCACGACGCCATCGGTCGGCGCGACGGGTTCGGCCCCGCCGACGCCGCCCGCTCCCAACACTGCCACCCCGTCTGTTCCGACGCCCCTTCCCGCCCCGACCATGACTTCCCCGGCGGCCCTGGTGCACAGCGTCTCGAATGTCGGCGGCACCAATGTCGCGACCACCTTCTCCTCAAGCGGCATCGCCACCATCATCGCCAATACGGCGAACAATGCGCTGATTCAGAACCAGATCGCGGTGGATATCGGCACGACCGGCATGTCCACGCTGCTGACCGGCCAGGCGCATGCCATGATGATATCCCAGGCCATGACCGATGCGACGCGCAATCTCCGTTAGCGTAGCGCGGCGCGCGACCGCCCTTCTGCTCGGCTGCGGCATCGCGCTGTGGGCTGCGGGGCCTTCATATGCGGCCGGCCCCGCGGCCCCGCGGCCGGGAGATTTCGCCGGGCTACGGCTGGTTGCCCTGCCTGATGCGGCACTGGCCCGTACCACCGGCACAGGGATCGCCTCCCCGCCGGTGGTCATCCGCGTGCCGGACCGCGGCCGGGTTGCGCTCTGGGACGAGCTGACCGCCAAGCCCGGCGATCTCGGTCTGCCGGCCGGCCAGGTCACGATCACGCTCAACGGCCGTTAGAGCGTCATCCGATCCGGCAGGATCGGAAAGCGCGCGAGTGCGCCATGCCTTCCGGCGCGCTGTCGCTCGTCAGACCGGCTCCCAGGAAAACACGTCGTGGCTGCGCTCCAGCGGCGTCAGCGACGAACGCAGCGCGGGAAATGCATGATCGCGGAGCAGTTCCGGCGTCCATCCGCCATCGCGCTGCACGGAGCGCAATGGCCGGCTCTGGCTCATCACGAAGATCTCGTTCCGGCGGATGGTGAAAACCTGGCCGGTCACGTCGCGTGCCGCGTCCGAGGCGAGAAAGACGGCGAGCGGCGCATTATGCTCGGGATTGATTTGCTGAAGGCGTGCCATGCGAGCCCTGTCATCCTCCGTTTCGGCGCGGAACGCGCTGGCCGCGCGCGTCCAGGCGAAAGGCGCAACGGCATTGGAACGGACATTGTAACGTTGCATGTCGATCGCGATCGACCGCGACAGGCCGACAATGCCGAGCTTCGCCGCCGCATAGTTCGCCTGACCGGCATTGCCGATCAACCCTGACGTGCCGGTCATGTGCACGAAGGCGCCGGATTCCTGGCGGCGGAAATGTTCGGCGGCGGCACGGCTGACGAAGAAGCTGCCGTTCAGGTGAACGCCGACCACCGAAAGCCAGTCCTCCGGCGTCATTCGGTGGAAGATTGCATCGCGCAGGATTCCGGCGTTATTGACCACGATGTCGAGGCGACCGAAAGCGTCGAACGCGGTCTCGACGATGCGGCGGGCAGAGTCCCAACGGCTGACCGTCTCGCCACAGACGACGGCACGGCCGCCGCCCGCCTCGATGATCAGCTTCGTCTGCTCGGCCGGAACCGAGGAGCCGCCTTCGCCGGCCGGCGAGACGCCGATATCCGCGATCACCACAGCGGCGCCGGCGGCGGCCATCGCGACTGCAACGGCGCGGCCGATACCGCTGCCCGCCCCCGTGACGATGGCGACCCGGCCTTCCAACATCGGCGCTGCGTGCATCTCGTTCATGGTCCTCTTGCGCGTCACCGGCGACCGCCGCGGAATGGCGGGCCGGATCGTCTATTCACCGCGGAATGCCGCCGCCCTCTTTGCGAAGAAGGCTGCGCGGCCCTCGCGATGATCGGCGCCGAGAAGCTGCGCAGCCTGCATGCCGGCCTTCCAGGCGAGCGTCGGCATGAGCGACGAGCCGTCGAGGATCTTCTCGCGCGGCGGGGCGACGGCGCGAGTCACGGCGACGCGCCAGCCTCGGCAAATCGCGCGAGACCGTGGTTGACGATCATGACATTGCGTTCGGCCACGCGGGCGCGGAACGATCCATCGCGCCAGATCTCGGTGCGGATCGTCTCGCCGGGCAGGACGGGGGCGGTGAAGCGGAGCTGGAGCTCGCGGAAGCGGGTCGCATCGTAATCGCCGAGGGTCCGCAGCAGCGCATGCGCGACCACGCCGAGGGTGCACAACCCATGCAGGATCGGCCGCTCGAAACCGGCGGCCGCGGCCACGGCGGGGTCGGCATGCAGGGGATTGTCGTCGCCGTTGAGGCGATAGAACAGCGCCTGTTCCGGCCGGGTCGGCAGTTCGACGACGAAATCCGGCGGGCCGCCCGGCACCGGCGGCGGCCGCCGCACCGGGCCGGTGGGGCCACCGAAACCGCCGTCGCCGCGCAGGAACGTGGTGCTGCGAGCCGTGGCGTAGAGCGCGCCACTCGCCGCATCCAGAACCTGCTTTTCCATGTAGAGCAACGCGCCGCGGCCGGCCCCCTTGTCGACCAGGCCGGTCACCCGTGTGCGCCCGACGATCTCGCCCTCGACGGGCAGCGGCAAATGCTGCTCGAGCGCCTGTTCCCCATGCACGAGACGGACCGCGTCGACCCCGATGCGCGGATCAGTAAGCCAGAATCCCGGATGCCCCAGCACGAGCGCCATCCACGGCAGAGCGTGCAGCTGGCGGTGTTGATCGACAAAGTCGAGCTGGCGCGGATCGGCCGGATCCTGCGCCATGCCGACCGACAACGCATAAAACGCGACGTCACGGGGCGTAACGCGTTGCCTGATGTCGGGGATCGGAAAATTCAGCAGCAATTCGGGATCGATTGTCACAATTCCTCCTCAGGTTCACCGGAACCCGCAGGCCCGGGGCAAACCGGATGTCCGGCAGCATTCCGGCATGCACGGGCAAGCAGCGCAAGGTTCCCGAATGTTAGAAATGGCCAGCGCATGTCGATTTACGTCCGCAACGACCGCGCGTCAGCGATCAGGCCGCGCTCGTCCAGGCCGTCGTATGCCGCACGCGATCCTGACGGCACCGGAACGTTCATGGGCTGTGAACCTCTTCGAGGTAGATTCCGTTCCGGATAGCATCCGAACTCATGAATGACAATCGGAATGGCGCCGGAGCTTCGGTTGCCCATGCTGTTCGGCGCGGCGCTGCTTCCCGCACGTCGCGGCCATGCGGAGCATGTCGCATGACCGCTTTACCAGTCGGCGGATGCTTCCATCGTGCTTGTGCCCGTGCCGGTTTCGGTCCGCAGCGCGAGGCCCGTGCCGGTCCGCCGCGCGACGAGCCGGAAGGGCATGAAGTCGAACAGCGGGCTGAGGCCGCGAAACGTGAAATGCCGTGGCGCGGCGCCGCCAATCTCTGCGGCGAAGTCGAGCAGCAGCGTGGCCTGCAGCGGGCCGTGGACGATCAGGCCGGGATACGATTCCGCCTCGCGCGCGTAGGATCGGTCGTAGTGGATGCGATGGCCGTTGAAAGTGAGCGCCGAATAGCGGAACAGCGTCACCGGGCCGGCCTGCATGTCGCGATGCCATTCGGCATCCTCCGGCGGCGGGCCCAGCGGCACGGGTTCGGCAGGTGGCGCACCACCGCCCGCTGCCGCGCGGTAGACGATGTCGTGCCGTTCGGTCAGGGCGAGGCCGCGTGGCGAGACGATCTCGTGATCGACGGCGACGAAGCAGAGCGGGCCGGCGCGCCCCTCCTTGACCACGACATCCGCGATGCGCGAGCGGCGCTCCACCTCGTCGCCCACGCGCAGCCGGTCGGCGAAGCGCAAGGTGCCGCCGGCCCACATCCGGCGCGGCAGCGGCACGGGCGGCAGGAAGCCGCCGCGCGCGGGGTGACCATCCGGCCCAAGGGCGGCGGTGATCGCGGTGGGCGGGGCGAGGCACCAATGGATTGCGAGCGGCGCGGGATCGCCGGCGCGGGGCGCGGGATCGTCGCGGTCGAATGTCGCGGCGAATTCGCGGACGAGGCGGGGGGCGACGACATCGCGCGCGGTTTCGGTGCGGCCGATCCAGGATTTGAGGTGATTGATATCGAGCATCATCGTCATGGCGCGGGCTCCGGAGGCGGGGACAATCCGAATTCGGCGAGAACTGTCTCCGTGTGCTCGCCGATCGCGGGGATCGGGCCGTAATCGCGCGCCGCGCCGCGCAGGATCGGCGCCGGCGCGGGCAGCGACACCGGCCCCGCGGCGCTGCCGACCGCGATGCGGCGCAGATGAGGGTGGCGGACGAGGGCGGCCATGTCATTCAGTTCGGCGAAGGCGATGCCGGCCTCCGTCAGCCGCGCGATCAGCGCCGCCGCCGGCAGCGCTGCGAAGACCGCGCCCACCGCCGCGTCGGTGTCGTGCCGGTGCCGCACCCGCGCGACGTTGTCGGCGAAGCGGGGGTCCTGCGGCATGTCCGGCATCAGCAGCACGTCGCGGCAGAAGACGCGCCATTCGCGCTCACTCTGGATCGAGATCAGCAGCTGCCGGCCATCCTTGGCAGCAAAAACGCCATAGGGCGCGATCGAGGGATGGGCGAGCCCGACGCGCCGGGGCGGGTTTCCGGCCTCGGTGTTGAGCAGAGGCACAGCCAGCCAGTCAGCCATCACGTCGAACATCGAGATCCGGATATCGGCCCCCTCGCCGGTCCGGCCTCGGGCGATCAGCGCTTCGAGGATCGCGGCGTGCGCGGTGGCACCGGTCGAGATGTCGACCACCGAAATGCCGACCCGCGCCGGCTCGCCCGGCCCGCCGGTGATCGAGGCGAGGCCGGATTCAGCCTGGATCAGCAAGTCGTATGCCTTGCGGTCGGCGAGCGGGCCGTCATCGCCGTAGCCGGTGATCGAGCAGCAGATCAGGCGCGGATGGCGGCGCCGCAATGTCTCGACCGGCAGGCCGAGCCGGTCGAGCGCGCCGGGTTTCAGGTTCTGCACGAGCACGTCGGCCCGGGCGATCAGGGCGGCGAGTTGGTTCACCGCCGCCGGTTGCCGCAGATCGAGCGCCACGGATTCCTTGCCGCGGTTGAGCCAGGCGAAATAGGAGCTGCCGGCGGGCGTGGCCTCGTCGTAGAAACGGGCGAAATCACCTTCCGGCCGCTCGATCTTGATCACCCGCGCCCCGGCATCGGCGAGGCGCGACGTGCAGAACGGGGCGGCGACGGCCTGCTCGATGGCGACGACGAGCAGGCCCGCGAGCGGCAGGTCCGGCATCAGTAGGACCTCGGCAGGCCGAGCACATGTTCGGCGAGATAGGAAAGGATCAGGTTCGTCGAAACCGGCGCGACCTGGTAGAGGCGGGTTTCGCGGAACTTCCGCTCGACATCGTATTCCTCGGCAAAGCCGAAGCCCCCGTGCGTCTGAACGCAGATTTCCGCCGCCTCCCACGAGGCTTCGGCGGCGAGCATCTTGGCCATGTTGGCTTCGGCTCCGCAGTTCTGTCCCGCCTCGAACAGCGCGGCGGCGCGATGGACCATCAGTTCCGCCGCGCGCATCCGCGCATAGGCTTTGGCGATCGGGAACTGCACGCCCTGATTCTGGCCGATCGGCCGTCCGAAGACAACGCGTTCCTTCGCGTAGGCGGTCGCCTTGTCGATGAACCACTTGGCGTCGCCGATGCATTCGGCGCCGATCAGGATGCGCTCGGCATTCATGCCGGAGAGGATGTAGCGGAAGCCCCTGCCTTCCTCGCCGATCAGGTTTTCCGCCGGCACGCGGACATTGTCGAAAAACACTTCGGTCGTCGCATGATTCATCATCGTGCGGATCGGCCGGATGGTCAGGCCCGCCTGCCGCGCCTCGCGCATGTCGAGCAGGAAGACCGAAAGCCCGTCGGTGCGTTTCTGCGCCTGCTCGCGCGGCGTGGTGCGGGCGAGCAGCAGCATCAGATCGGAATATTCGGCGCGCGAGGTCCAGATCTTCTGGCCGTTGACGACATAATGGTCGCCCTCGCGCCGGGCGGTGGTGCGCAGCGCCGTGGTGTCGGTGCCGCTGGTCGGCTCCGTCACGCCGAAGGCCTGCAGCCGCAGTTCGCCGCGGGCGATCTGCGGCAGGTAGCGCGCCTTCTGCGCCTCGCTGCCATGCCGCAACAGCGCGCCCATGATATACATCTGCGCATGGCACGCCGCGCCGTTGCAGCCGGCATGCTGCACCTCCTCGAGGATCGCCGCGGCGGCGGACAGGCCGAGGCCGGAGCCGCCATATTCCTCGGGGATCAGCGCGGCGAGCCAGCCGCCCTCCGCCAGGGCGCGGACGAAGGCTTCGGGATATGTCCCCTCACGGTCGAGCTCGCGCCAGTAGGCGCCGGGAAAGCCGGCGCAGAGCCGCGCCACTTCGGCACGGATGGCGGCGTGCGGGTCGTCGCCGGAGACGGTCTCTGGATGATCGGCGGGGCCGGCAGACGGACGGGTCAAATGCTTCCTCCACGGTGGGCTATGCAGCGGGCTGCACCATGGACCATGGTATCCCGATCTGAAAATAGCTAAGTCTGCCGCCATTTCCATCCTAACGTCCGCCGGTGCCAACGTGATTCCTCGCCCCTCCTGCCGCTTCCGCCCTGCTCCCGGATCCCGCGCGTGAGCCCGGGGGGGATCGTGCATCCGCTGGTGGCCGGGCTCGACATGACCGGCACGCTGGTCTTCGCGATGAGCGGGGCGGCGCGCGGCGTGCAGGAGCGGATGGACGTGTTCGGCGTTCTGGTGCTCGCCTATGTCACCGCGGTTTCCGGCGGCATCCTGCGCGACGTCATGATCGGCGCGGTGCCGCCGGAATCGGTGGCGAGCTGGCACAATCTTGCCCTGGCGCTGGCCGGCGGGCTGTTCGTGTTCGCCTGTTTCGGCCTGTTCAGGCGGCTTTCGCATCCGGTGCTGTTCTTCGATGCGATCGGGCTCGGCGTGTTCGCGGTGGCCGGAACGCAAAAGGCACTGGACTACGGAATCAACTGGCCGATGGCGGCGATTCTCGGCATGGTCAGCGCGATCGGCGGCGGCATGGTGCGCGACGTGCTGACCATGCGGGTGCCGACCGTGCTGCACGCCGATATCTACGCCGTCGCCGCCCTGGCCGGCGCGCTGGTGGTGGTGGCCGGCGCTGCCCTTGGCATCGCCCAGCCGCTTGCCGCCTGGAGCGGGCTCGCGCTCTGCGTGTTTCTGCGGATGATGGCGATCTATCGGGGCTGGCGGCTGCCGGCGGCGCGCTGACGCCAGGCTCAGGATGCCGGGCGCTGCAATGTCTTGCGATAGGCTTCCGCCTCCCAGCCGAGCAGCGCGGCCTCCTCGTCGGCGCTCAGCACGCTCAACGCCGCACCTGCCGGCACGAGGCGGGCGACATCGGCGATGCAGCGGGCCATTGCCCGGGCGGAGGCCGAGGCATCGCGCCGCAGCAGCGCGCCCGCGCCGGGCACGAGCACGAGCGGTGCGCCGGATTCGACCCGCTCCGGCACGCCTGGGCCGAGGAAGATGACATGGTCGGGGTAGAGCGAGCCGGCGCGGGCGACGGCGAGACTTGCCGGGTCGGCGCCGAGCGTGGCGATCTCGGGCGGCGCGGCTTCGTAGCCGGAGCCTGCCGCGGCGCGCGCGAGGGCGGCGTCATCGGCGGGCGCGAGCGGGCGCGCCACAGCGGCGAGCCGGGCGCGCACGGTCTCGATCAACGCCACGGCACCCTCCACCGTTTCCGCACCGACGGTCAGCCCATGATTGCCGAATACATAGATGGCATGGCCGGGCCGCGCCATCACGCCATCGGCCAGCGGCTGGCCAGGGCGGACATAGGGGACGAAGCCCCAGTCGAGCCCCGCGAGCGCGCCGGCGAGCCGGGCTTCGGCATCGGCGCGCACGGCCGCCGCGATGGTCGCAACGCAATGGACGTGCAGAACCACCCGGTGCGGCATCATCGCGTGCATCGCCGTCTCGATCGAGGGGCGCAACACACCGCCGCCGATCAGGAAGCGTTTCGCATTCTCGACATCGCCACCCTCGCCATAGGCTGCGCGCAGCGCAACGAAATCGACCGGCACCATCACGTCCTGCCGAGCGGCATCCGCCAGCCACTGGCCGGAAGCCTTGATCCACATCGCCCCGCCGAGCTTGATCGAGGTGTTGCCGCCGGCGGCCTGCACCAGCAGCGGATCGGCGCCGATCCGCGCCGAGGCGGCGACGAGTTCGGCAAGCGCCGGATCGTCCCGGCCGGGCGCCGCGCTCATGCCGCCACCCAGGCGGCGAAGGCCTCGCGCTCGGCGGTGGTCATGTGCAGACCGTGCTTGGTGCGGCGATCCAGATAGTCGTCCGCATCGCGCGCCCATTCGGCGCGGCGCAGATAATCGGCCTCGCATTCGTAGAACAGCCCGCCGAAATGCCGGCCGAGGCCGGCAAGATCACCCGCAGCACCGATCACGTCGGCGGCGCGGGTGCCGTAGAGCCGCGCGTAGTGATGGGCGAGGGTTTCGGGCAGGAAGGGCTTGGCGCGCCGGAACTCCGCAAGGAACCGGTCGAAATCGGCGCCCTCCATGTCGCCGCCCGGCAGCGGTGCCGCGCCGGTCCAGGGGGCCCGCATCGCGGGGAGGAATTTCTGCAGCCGCTCCAGCGCGTGCTCGGCGAGCTTGCGATAGGTCGTGATCTTGCCACCGAACACCGACAGCAAAGGCGCCTCGCCCGGTTGCTCGTCGATATCGAAGACATAGTCGCGCGTCACCGCCGAGGGGTTCGCCGCCTTGTCGTCATATAGCGGGCGGATGCCGGAGAATTCGGCCACGATATCGTCTTCGGTGAGCGGCCGCTTCATGTAGCGGTTGACGGCGCGCAGCAGATAGGCGCGCTCCGCCGCATCGATCGCGACATCTTCGGCGGCGCCGTCATAGGGAATGTCGGTCGTGCCGATCAGGCAGAGATCGTCCTCATAGGGATTGACGAAGATCACCCGCTTGTCGTCGTTCTGCAGGAGATAGGCCTGCGGACCGTCCCAGAACTTGCGGACGACGATGTGGCTGCCCTTGACCAGGCGCACCTTCGCCGGCGTGTTCAGCCCGATCACGCCCTGCATGACTCCGGCAACCCACGGACCAGCGGCGTTGACCAGGACGCGGGACGTCACCGCTTCCGTCGCGCCATCGGCGGCGCGCAGGGTCACGTGCCAGACCCCGCCCTCGCGCCGGGCCGAGGCGGCCGCGGTGCGCGGGCGCACGGCGGCGCCGTGTTCCGCGGCATCGAGCGCGTTCAGGACGACCAGCCGCGCGTCATCGACCCAGCAATCGGAATATTCGAAGGCCCTGGCGTAGTCCGCGCGGATCGGCGCGCCCTCGGGCGCGCGGCGCAGGTCGAGAGCTCGGGTGCCGGGCAGCTTCTCGCGCCCGCCGAGATGATCGTAGAGAAACAGGCCGAGGCGGATCATCCAGGCCGGGCGCTGCTCCGGGCTGTGCGGCAGCACGAAGCGCATCGGCCAGACGATGTGCGGCGCGGCGCGCAGCAGCACCTCGCGCTCGATCAGCGCCTCGCGCACCAGGCGGAACTCGTAGTATTCGAGATAGCGCAACCCGCCATGCACGAGCTTGCCCGAGCGCGACGACGTGCCCTCGGCGAAATCGCCCTTCTCGCAGAGCAGGGTTTTCAGGCCGCGGCCGGCGGCATCGCGGGCGATGCCCGCGCCGTTGATGCCGCCGCCGATGACCAGGAGATCGTAGTCCGCATTCATGCGGCATCGGCTCCGGCGTCATCCTGCAGGCCGTAGCCGGAGAACTGGGCCAGCGTTGCGTCGATGTCGGCGGCGCTGAGGATGTGCGGCTTGCCGAGCACGAGCGCGTGGTAATACTGCCGCGAAATGGTTTCGAGCTCGACCGCGCGCCACATCGCCTTGTCGAGATTTTCGCCGAGCACGATCATGCCGTGATTGGCGAGCAGGCAGCCCATGCGTCCTTCCAGCGCCTTCAGCGCATGCACCGAAAGCTCCTTGGTGCCGAACGTGGCATAGGGCGCGCAACGCACATCGACCCCGCCAAAGGCCGCGACCATGTAGTGGCAGGCCTCGATGTCCCGCCGGGCGATGGCGAGCGTGGTCGCGAAGGTGGGGTGGCTGTGGACGATCGCGTTCACTTCAGGCCGGGCGCGCATGATGTCGAGATGGAAGCGCCATTCGGTCGAAGGTTTCAGCTTGCCCGTCCAGGCGCCGTATTCGCCCTCGATCGGCATGGCGGCGATCATGTCGGGCTCGATCAGGTGATAGGGCGTGGCGGAGGGCGAGATCAGCATCGTGTCGCCGTGGCGGACGCTGATGTTGCCGGACGTGCCCTGGTTGATGCCCAGCGCGTTCATCTGCTGGCAGGCGGAGATCAGGGCCTTGCGAAGGTCGAGGTCGCTCATGTCGGGGGAGCCTTTCAGTCTTTGTCTGTTAACGGGACGTCAGCAGGGATTGAGCGGCGGCTCGCCGGCGAGAAAGCGGCGCAGTTCCTCGGCGGCGGCCTCGGCGGCGATCGTTACGGTCTTCACCGAGGCGCCGGCGATGTGCGGCGTCAGGGTCACATTCGGCAGGTCGAGCAGGCCCCAGTCGGCCGGGACCGGTTCGATGCCGAATGTGTCGAGCGCCGCGCCCGCGAGATGGCCGCGCCGCAGCGCGTCCTCGAGCGCCGCATAGTCGAGCAGCGGGCCGCGCGCGGTGTTGACCAGATAGGCGCCTGGCTTCATGACCGCGAGGCGGGCGGCGTTCATCATCCCGGTCGTCTCCGCCGTCACCCGCGGATGCAGGGTGACGACATCCGATTCGGCCAGCAGCGTTTCCAGCGAGGCCGGCGCGACACCATCGGCAAGATCCGCCGCAGCGAGCCCGACATAGGGATCATGCACCAGGATGCGGCAGCCGAAGGGCTTGAGCAGGCGGACGACGCGGGTGCCGATCTGACCATAGCCGATGATGCCGACGGTCATTTCCGACAGCTCGCGGCCGGTGAGGTCGGCGCGGTAGAGATCGCCGCGCCAGTCGCGCCGGCGCAGCGAATCGTGCCCCGCGCCGATCAGCCGGGTCTGCGCGAGGATGGCGCCGATGGTGAATTCGGCAACGGCGCTGGCGTTGCGGCCCGGCGTGTTGACGACGCGGATCTGGCGCAACCGGGCTGCTTCCATGTCGATATTGACCGGCCCGCCGCGCGATACCGCGATAAGCCGCAGATGCGTCATCCGCTCCAGCATCTGCGCGGAAACCGGGGCGAGATGGGTGACGAGGATTTCCGCATCGCCCACGAAGGCGGCGATCTCGTCCGGATCACCCTGGTATTCCTTCAGCCCGTCCATGCCCGGCTTCGCATAGCCATGCTCCATCGGCTCATCCGGCCAGGGCAGCGTCATCGAGCGAAGCGCGAGCGCATCGCCGCAGCGCGCCGCGATGGCGCGCGCGAACATCTCGGGACGCATGAAATTGTCACCGATCACGGCGCAGTCGCGTTTCTCAGCCGCCATGGAATTTCTCTCCGAACGAAGCAAACCGGTGCCAGAAGGGCGCGTTGGCGAGCCTGGCCTCCTGATAGATGGGGAGTAGCCCCTCGTAGCGCGCCATCAGCGCCGGGTCGGGCAATTCGGGTTCGCCGAGCAACGGCGCAATCCAGGCGCGCGCGCAGGTCGCAAGGTCGGGCATGATGCCGAGCGAGACGGAGGCGATCATCGCCGCCCCCAGCGCCCCGCTGCCGTGTTCCTTGACGATTCGCACCTTGCGGCCGAGCATCGCGGCGAAGATCTGCCGCATCGCCGCCGAGCGCGACGCGCCGCCGGTCAGGCTGATGATCTCGGGCGCGCCGCCGATCGCCGCATAACAGTCCGCCGCCGCGAGGGCGAGGCCTTCATAGATGCCGCGCATCATGCCGGGCAGGTCGAGCCCGCGGCCTATGCCGGCGAGGCTCGCCCTCGCCCGCGCATCGGTGAACGGGCCGCGCTCGCCGCCGGCCGAGATGTAGGGGTGCCAGACCGCAACCGCCGGTGGGGCCGCAGGCACCGCGGCATCGAGGGCTGCGAGGAGGGCGGCGGAATCCGGCTCGTGCCCGGCCAGACGCAGGGCCTGCCCGGCAATGCCGACCAGCCAGTCGATATTCAGCGTCGCCGCCAGGGTGGATTGCAGCAGCGCCGTCTTGCCCGGCACCGGGAAGACCATGCGGTAGCCGCTCAGCGGCGCATCGGCCGGGCGTTCGAAATCATCGTCGGCGAGGCGGATGTTCATGCCCGTGCTGCCGATGATCGAGGTGCCGGAATCGGCGTCGATCCCGTAGAGACCGGCACCAAGGGCGCTGCACAGCACGTCGACATAGCCGAGCACGACCGGCGTGCCGGCCGGGATGCCGAGCCGGGCCGCGGCATCGGCGGATAGCGGGTGATGCGTCGTCACCCCATCGACGATCGGGGGCAGCTTGCCGGCCTCGGGACGCAGGCCGAATGCATCGATCACCGTGTCGGAATAGGCGCGGCTTCGCCACGAGCCGAAGGTGAAGCAGCCTTCGGAGGGATCGGTCGCGCGGGTGCCGGTAAGGCGGAAATAGAGCCAGTCCTTGCAGTGCAGGGCGGTGGCGGCGCGGGCGAGCTGTCCGGGCCGGTTCGCGCGCAGCCACAGAAGCTGGCCGGATTGCTGGCAGGCGGCGGGACCGGTGCCGGATTCGGCGAAGATCGCGCGCCCGCGGGCATCGGCGCGAATATCCTCGATGATCGCGCCCGCCCGCGCATCCAGCCAGAGCAGCGCGGGGCCGACCGGCGCGCCGGCGGCGTCGATCAGCCAGGTGCCGTCACCCTGCCCGGTGACCGCGAGGCCGACCACCTCGGCGCCTTCGAGCCTGGCGACGAGGCCGGCGATCACCGCCGCGGCGGCGTCCCAGGTCGCCTCCATGTCCTGCTCGACACCGCCACGCCCGTCCTCGACATAGTGGTTCTGCCTTGATTCGAGGGCCACCGGCCGGCCCTCGATGTCGAAGGCAACGGCCTTGAGCACCGAGGTTCCGGCATCGAGCGCGACAATCACCTGCTTTGTCATGACACGGCTCCATGCGCGAGCGCGATACCGCTCGCCTTGTCGAACACATGCAGATCGGCGGGATCGAAACCGAAGGGCACGGTGCTGCCGAGGCGCGCGCCGAAACGCTCGGGATGAATGCCGATCAGCATCCGCCCCGCCGCCTCGATCGCGACATGCGCCTGATCACCGAGCCACTGGTTCGAGACGACCTCGCCCTGGAACGCCCCGGTGCCGAGATGCAGCCGGTGGGGCCTGAGGCCCAGCACCACGTCACGGCCCGGCTCGATCCCCGGAGGCAGTGGCGCGAGAATCCGCAGCGCCACCGCGCCGGCTTCATCGAGCGCCTCGAACCCCTGCGCGGTCGCGCGGCCCGGCAGCGTGTTCATCGGCGGCTCACCGAAAAAGGTGCCGACGAAGAGATTGGCGGGCCGCTCGCGCAGATCCGCCGGCGAGCCGAACTGCTGCAACACGCCGGCTTCCATCACCGCGATCCGGTCCGCCATCGCGTTCGCCTCGCCCTGGTCGTGGGTGACGAGAACGGCGGTGTAGCCGCGCTCCTTGATGCGCGCCTTCACCCGGCCGCGCAGCACGGCGCGCAACTGCGGCTCCAGCTGGCCCATCGGCTCGTCGAGCAGGTGCAGGTCGGCGCGGCGGATCAGCGCCCGGGCAAGCGAAGCGCGTTGCTGCTGGCCGCCGGACAGCCCGTTTGGCTTGCGGCCGAGGATCGGGCCGATTTCGAGCAGGTCGGCCACCTCGCGCACTTCCTGTTCCACCGCCGCCTTGTCCCGCCGTTCGCCGCGAAGGGCAAAGCCGATATTCTCGGCGATGGTCAGCGGCGGATAGAGCGCGTAGCCCTCGAACGCCATGGCCACGCCGCGGCGGGCGGGGGGCAGCGTGTCGATCCGCCTGCCGGCCAGATTGATCGTGCCGTGGCTGACCGTTTCGAACCCGGCAACCATGCGCAGCGTCGAGGTCTTGCCGCAGCCGGATGAGCCGAGCAGCGCGATGATCTCGCCGTCCGCGATGTCGAGATTCATGGTGCGGACGGCGTGGACGGGATGGCGCGAACCCTCGCCGTAGATCTTGTCGACGTTTTCGAGAACGAGACTCATGCGCTCACCTCCTCGGCGACCGGGGATGTCGCGACCGCGAGGCCGCTCGCCGCGTCGAACAGCGTGCCCGCCCCGGGGGCGATGCCTACATGAAGTTCCGTCGCGGCGGGTGCGGCGGCCTCGCTCGCCACCAGTTCGGTGCCGTCCGCCAGGCGCAACAGGACGATCTGCCGCTCGTTCATCGGCGTCACCGCGAGCACACGGGCCGGCACGCGGCCAGGGCTGCCGACGTCGTGCAGCGTGACCGCCTCGGGGCGGACTCCGAAAACCGGCTCGGCCGGGGATGCCGCGGCAAAACCGAAAGCGAGACCCGCGACGTTCACCCGGCAGCCGCCGCCGGCAGCCACCCCGCGCGCGGGGATCAGGTTCATCGGCGGATCGCCGAACAGCCGCGCGACCGCGATCGTCGCCGGATTGTCATAGACCTCCGCCGCGGGCGCGCACTGCACGATTGTGCCATCGAGCAGCACGGCGACGCGCTCGCCCATCGCCATCGCCTCGCGGAAATCCTGCGTCACATAAACCGAAGCCGTTTCGCGCGCGGCAAGCAGGCGCGGCAGCTCGATCCGCATCTCGTAGCGCAGCTTGGCATCGACGTTGCGGAGCGGATCATCGAACAGGATCAGCCGCGGCTCGCCGACCAGCGCGCGGGCCAGCGCCGTGCGCTGTTTCTGCCCGTTGGAAAGCGCGCGCGGCGCATGGTCGAGCACATGGCCGATGCGCAGCAATTCCGCCACCGCGTCGACGCGGCGCGCGATCTCCGCCGCATCGCGTTTCTGCGCCCGCAGCGGACTCGCGATGTTCTCGCGCGCCGACATGTGCGGATAGAGCGCGAAGTTCTGGAAGGCGACGCCGATATGCCGCGCTTCCGGTGCGGCATCGGAAACATCCCGCCCCTGTAGCAGCACACGGCCGCGCGCATTCGGCTCAAGCCCGGCGATCGCGCGGAGCATCACCGTCTTGCCGACGCCGGACGGACCGAACAGAACGACCCGCTCGGACGGCGCGACATCGAGCGCGACATCGCGGAGCACCTCGTGCGTGCCGAACCGGACCGACAATCCTGAAACCGAGAGCGCGCTCATCCCTTCACCGCCCCGAGGCTCAGCCCCTCGACCAGCCAGCGCTGCGCGTAAAGCGCGATCGCGAAGGTCGGAATGATCGACAGCACGACAGCCGCCGCTATCTGACCGTATTGAATGCCCGACGCGGTGACGAAGGCGAGCGCCCCGACCGTGACCGGCTGCTTCGAGCCTGACGCCAGCACCAGCGCGAAGATGAAGTTGTTCCAGGCGAAGATGAAGGAGAGCAGGCCCGCCGCCGCGATGCCCGGCCCCGCCAGCGGGATCGCGATCTTCACGAAGCCGCGGAACCATGAATGGCCGTCCACCCGGTAGGCATTCTCGATGTCCGGACTGACATCCTCGAAATAGCCGCGCACGATCCAGAGGATCAGCGGCAGGGTGATGAGCTGGTAGATCCAGATCAGCCCGGCATAGGTATTGTCGAGGCCGATCTGCTGGAACTCGAGCGAGAGCGGCAGAAGCACGAGCAGCGGCGGCGCGAATTTCAGCGAGAGCAGCGTGAAGGCCATGTCCTCCCCGAGGCGGAACTTGAAGCGCGCGAAGGCATAGGCGGCGGGAACGCCGAGGATGAGCGCGAGCACCACCGAACAGGACGACAGCAGGAACGAGTTGAACAGGTTGTGCATGAAGGCGATGTTCAACTGGCCGACGGAGGTGCTGAGCCGGCCGGTGATCAGCGCGATGTAGTTCGAGAGCGTCGGGCTGAAGACCAGCTTCGGCGGCAGCGAGAGAATCTGCGAATTCGTCTGCAACGACATGACCGCGATCCAGAAGATCGGAAACATGAAGAACAGGACGATGAGCGTGAGAGCGGCGCCACGAAGCAGCCGCAGGGAGCGGTCATGCACCGGCATGGTTCCTTTCCCGCATCTTGTGCCATTGATTGACGAAGAGCTTGGAGAGCACGAAGGTAATGGCCCACAGCACCATCAGGATCGCAGCCGAACGGCCGACATTCGTGTTCTGGTAGAAATCGACATAGGCGCGCACCTGGAACACCATCAGCGCATTGCCAGGCCCACCCTGCGTCATGCCGTAAACGATCGAGAATTCCTGGATGGCCGACAGCAGGCGGAAGAGCGTCGCCGTGATGATGTAGGGCATCAGCATCGGCAGCGTGATCCGGAAGAAGACGAAGCGCGCGGGCACGCCATCGAGCCGGGCGGCCTCGAAAGGCTGGGTCGGCAGCGAACGCAGCCCGGCGAGCAACAGGATCATGATGAACGGGGTGTTCACCCAGATGTCGATCAGCACGACGCTGAACATGGCCGTGCTCGGGTCGGAGGCCCAGCGGAAGCCGGTGAACCCAAGTCCGTTGACGATCCAGGCATAGACCCCGAAATTCGGATTGGTCATCAACTTCCAGATCAGCGAGGCGATGACCGGCGCCACCATCAGCGGCAGCAGCAGCGCGACCGAGATGATATTGTTGATGCGTGTGCGCTCGCGCAGCAGCATCGCGATTCCGAGGCCGAGCAGAAGTTCGAGAATGACGCTGGCGCCCATGTAGATCATGGAAACCGCGATCGTGTGGAGAAAGTCGGAACTTGTGAAGAGATCTATGTAGTTGCCGATCCCCACGAAATGCCGGCCGGCCGGAAACGCCATGTTATAGGCTTCCAGGCTGTAATACGCCGCCGTGAAAAACGGGACGAGAATGCCGATGCAGACGAGCAGCGCCGGCAGGCTGAGCAGATAGGGCAGCACCGTGCCGCGCCGGGTGACGCGGGCAGGATGCGTTTGCCCATCAATGACGGTCTCGGACATCGAGCTCTGTTCCGCTGGAGGATAGGGAGTGGCGCGGCACGACGGGAGCCGTGATCATGCCGCGCCGGCGCCTTCAGATTCCGGCGCTCTTCATTTCGTGATCGATATGCGCGGCGAGCTTGTCGAGGCCCTCATCAACGCTGACCTCCTTGGCGACCATGCGCTGCAGCGCCGCCGCCCACTCGGTGGTGACATTGAAGAAGAGCGGCTGCGGGGTGAAGTAGATCTTGGCGTCGGGCAGCGATTTTTCGAATGCGCTGTAGAAGCCTGGATAATTCTTGTCGAGCCGCGCCTTGAAGGCGGGATCCTTCCAGGTGGTTTCACGCACGGGATCGACAAGCTGCTTCTTGACGCCGCCAAAGATCCCGAAATTCTTGCCGCTCGCCCACTGGATGAAATACCAGGCGGCATCCTTCTGGTGCGAGAAGCTGCTCATCGCCAGCGACCATATCCAGACATTGGAGGTGGAGTGGTCCATCTTCGGATTCGGCACGAAGGGCGCGTAACCGATATGGCCGGATTCCTTGTTGCCGGGACCGTTCTCGAAGAAGCCGATGATATTGGCATCGTAGATCATGCCGCAGCGGCCGGCACCGAGATCCTGCGCGACTTCGTACCACGTATAGGTCGCCCAGTTCTTTGGACCGCATTTCTGGATCATCTCGACCCAGAGCTTGTTCATCTCCTTGCTCTGCGCGGAATTGACGACCGATTTCATGCCCTTCGCGGAAACGTCGAAATCCTTCGCGCCGTAATTGGTGTAGGCCGAGAGATAACCAGGATGGATCGTTGCCCAGGACCGGCTGCCACGCACGGAGACACCGTAGGCACCGCCGGCATCCTTGGTGATCTTCGTGCCGATCTCGATCATGTCCGGCAGGTTCTTCGGCGGCTCCAGCTTGAGCTTGTCGAAGATACGCTTGTTGTAGCTGATGTTGTAGAGCTCGAACCCGAGCGGTATCGCCCATTGCTTGGCGTTCTTGCTGCCCAGGGCCTCACCCGGCTTGCCGGACCACGCATCGGACTTGCGGAGATTTTCGATGATGCCGTTGAAGTCGTAATTCGGCGCGGTCTTCGACGAATCCTTGAGGTATTCGTTCATGTCGACAAGCCATCGCGCCGGGCCATATTGCCAGGTCTGGTAAGCGCCGGTCATCAGCACGTCGTAACGGTTCGAATGCGAGGAGAGTGCCGCCGTCACCTTGTCGAAATACACGTCTTCCGGAAAGATGTCGTACTCCACATCGATCCCGGTCATCGCCTTGAAATGCGCGAGGTCGGCGATCATCGCGTCGGCATAGGGATGCTTATTGAGAAGCAGGCGCAGCTTCTTGCCCTTGTGAGCCTGCCAGTTGAAGTCCGCGGCCATCGCCTGCGTGACTGCCCCGCCCAGGGCGAAATTCACGGCAGCGGCACCGACGCCGAGCGCGCCCGCACGCCGCGCGAAATCGCGGCGAGAGATGTTGCCGTTCACGAAATCGGCGGCCAGATCCTTGATCTTGTCAGTCATTGGTCCTCCCATTCTCTGGTCTGGTCCTCGGAGGTGTCCGGCGACGACATGTCGTCGGCAAGCGCCGAGGCAGTTTCTTCATCGGTAATGAATGCCGTAACGATGCCGCTCTTCAGTGCGGCATCGATCGCGCGGCGCTTGGCAGTTCCACCCGCCATCGCGATCACTTCGCGGCCGCGCATCACCTCGGGATCGATGGCGATGACACGATCCTGCAATTCGGTTTCGACGCGCTGGCCCGCAGCATCGAAAAAGGTGCCGAGTAGTTCGGCCACGGCGCCATCCCGCCGCGCAGCGGCGAATTCAGCTTCGAGCACCATGCCGCTCATCCCGAGAAAGGCCGATGGCTTGACCTCGCCGATGCCTAGCAGAAACAGCCCCGCATCCGCCGCGAGACGGAACGCGTCGGCGACGCCGCGCTGACGAAACAGCACGGCGCGGTCCTCCGGCGTGTTGGCATAGAACGGAACGGGCGGCAGATAGGCGGCAGCGCCCGTCTTCTGTGCAAGGGCATGAACCACGTCGAACGGGTTGGTGCCGACGCGGCGCGGCACATCACCAAGCACTGAGACCACGGTCAGTTCGGGAAACGGCACGGCTTCGAGATGATCGACCGCCGCGGCAACCGTTCGTCCGTGGCCAACACCGAATACGGTGTGGCGGCGGGTTTCGAATACTTCGGCGAGATAGTCGGCGCCGGCACGCCCGAGTGCGGAAAAAAGCCCCTCGGGGTCGGGCGGCGTCGGCACGACCCGGCAGAAATCGAGCCCGTAGCGTTCGGTAAGCCGCCGCTCGAGCGTCACACAGGACGCAACCGCACCGCCGATCGAGATACGGACAATGCCGCTCGCCATCGCCCGCGCGATCAATCGCTGGACGCGCGTCTGCGGCATACCCAGCGCGGCACCGATTTCCGACTGGGTCATCGAGCACTCGTAGTAGAGCCACGCCACCCGTGTGGCGAGTTCCATATCGTCGTTGCCCAATCGTCGGCTGGACCGTGCCACCGCGCTTCCTCTCCTGAATAATTTTGTATCGACACGGAGAAATATTCGGTTTACAGACGTTGTCAACGGAAATCGTCGCTGCGACGCAGCAAGAAATTGTGTATACGCGTGCAATGCCGGATATATCCTGAGAAAAATGCTGAAATATTCAATGTTGAATATTCAAAATGACAATTAGGCAGAGATTCGGAGGGAACGGCAAAATGGATGAGGTGCCGGACGCGGGGCGGCTCGTGGTCGGGGTCGATCTCGGGACCTCGGGCGTGCGCGCCATCGCGATCGATGACAGCGGCACGATCGTCGCCGAGGGTCGTGCCGCGATCTCCGCCACACGTCGCCGCGATCCTGCCTCGATCTGGTCCGCCGTCACCTCCGCGCTCGACATGCTCTGCGCGGCGCTGGACCCGCGCCGCATCGCGGCCATCGCGGTCGATGGCACCTCCGGCACGATCATTCCTACCGACATGTCAGGCGCGCCGATCGGCCTGGCCACGCTGTATAATGACAAGGCCGAAGCCGCTTCCGTCGCGCGCGTCAGCGCTGCCGCACCGGAAGACAGCCCGGCGCGCGGACAATCCTCCCCCCTCGCGCGTATGCTCGACCGCGCTTCCCTTCCGGGCCTCGCCGGCTTCCTGCACGAGGCGGACTGGATCGCCCACCGTCTCGGCGCGCCCCATGGCGTTTCGGATGCCAACAACGCGCTGAAATCGGGATACGATCCGCGCGCCGGCCGCTGGCCCGGGTGGATTGCGGCCACTGGCCTCGACCTCGCGTTGCTGCCCAGCGTCGTCGAGCCAGGCACCCCGGTGGGCCATGTCGGCGCGGATATCGCCGCCCGCTTCGGCTTTTCACCTGAGGCCCGCCTGGTCGCCGGCACGACCGATGGCTGTGCATCCTTCCTCGCCACCGGCGCCGACACGGCGGGCGACGGCGTTTCCGCCCTGGGTTCGACGCTGACGGTCAAGCTGCTGTCGGAACGTCCGGTCTCCGCGCCCGCCTTCGGCGTCTACAGCCACCGCCTGCTCGGGTGCTTCCTGCCGGGCGGTGCATCGAATGCCGGCGCCGCCGTACTCGCCCGTTTCTTCACGCCCGACCAACTCGCGGCACTCTCGACGCGCATTGATCCGGCGCGGGATTCGGGACTCGACTACTATCCCCTGCCGAGCCCCGGCGAGCGCTTTCCGGTGAGCGATCCGGCGCTGCCGCCCCAGCTCGAACCGCGGCCGGACGACGATGCCCGCTTCCTCCACGGGCTGCTCGAAGGCCTCGCGCGGATCGAGGCGGAGGCCTATCGGCGTCTGGCCGAACTCGGCGCGCCGCCGGTTCGCCGGATTTTCAGCGTCGGCGGCGGGGCTGCCAATCCGGTCTGGACCGCACTGCGCGCCCGGATCATCGGAGTCGAGGTGACCGCCGCAACCCACACGGAAGCAGCCTATGGCGCGGCCCGCCTCGCGCGACACGGAGTCGCCACATGACGATCCGCGCCATCTCCGGGCTCGCCGCTCTCGCGGATGCGGCGGATGCCTTCCTGATCGACCAGTTCGGCACGATCCACGATGGCGAAACGCCCTATCCCGGCGCGATCGAAACGCTGCGGACGCTGCGCGCGGCGGGCAAGCGCGTCATCCTGCTGTCCAATTCAGGCCGCCGCGCGTCGAACAACATCCACCGTCTCGCCGCGATGGGCATCACCGCTGACTGCTTCGATGCGTCACTATGCTCCGGCGAGGTCGCCTGGCAGGTCCTGCGCGCGGCGCCGCCGGCATATCTCCGCCGCCGCTGCCGGGTACTGCTCTTCGCCCGCGATCCGGCGCTCGACATTCTGGAGGGCTTCGACATCGCGCCGGTCGAAACGGCCGAAGAAGCCGACCTGGTGATGATCGCCGGATCGGAAGCCGACCGCCATGGCTACGATGCGCTTTGGTCACGCATGGCGCCGGCGGCCGCGCGCGGGGTGCCGGCGATCTGCACCAATCCCGACCGCCTCATGCTCGCGGGCGGCCGGCTGCATCCGGGCGCCGGCGCCCTGGCGGAGGCCTACCAAGCTGCGGGAGGAACAGTGCGCTGGTTCGGCAAGCCTCATGCCGACGTCTACGACGCCGCCCTCGCTCTGTTACCCGGCGTTCCCCACGCACGCATCTTCGGCGTGGGCGACAGCCTCGAACACGACATCGCCGGCGCCGTCGCGGCGGGTTGCCGGGGGCTTCTGGTCCGCACCGGGATCATCGACGGGCTCGACGACGCGGCCCTGCGCGTCGAAATGCGACGGTTTTCGACCCTGCCGGACGCCGTCGCCCCGCGCTTCGCATTCTGAGGCTGCTCTACGTGCCGAGCCGCGCCTCCAGCGCCTCGATCCGGCCGCGCTGGGCCGCGAGTTCGCGATGCTGATGGAGCAGGAGTTCGAGCAGGGCGGCGATCAGATCGGTATTCACCGGCTCGGAATGCGGCCGGCGGCCAAGTTGCGGCGGCACGCCGCCCCGGCGCGGCGCGAAGCCACAGAGCGGGATCAGGGCCTCGTTCCGCGCGTCGTATTCGCCGGCGATCGCGGCGGCGGCATCATCCGTCAAGTCGATCAGGCACGGATCGACCGGATGGAAATCCCTCTGGTAGACGCCCGCTCTGGCAAGCAGTTCGATCAGGTCGCCGGCAAGGTGCGGCTCGTCGTGCTGGTCGCCGATCAGTTTGGTCAGCACATGCGCCGTATACCCGGGCGTCGGGTGCGCGCGGTCGCCCACCAGCATCCCCTCGATGCCGGCAACGGACGCGAAATCCGCCACGGCGTCGATGCCCGGTTCATAGGGCCGGACGATCACCTCGGCGGGTGAGGCCGCCTGCCGCCAGCGGGTGACAAGGGCGGGATAATCCAGAAGGGCGGCCGATTCGGCGCGATAGCGCTCGAAGTCGATCACCCGGCCCGGCGTCAGCTTGTCCTTCACGCACCATTGCAGATAGGCCGAGACCAGCCAGTCGAGCTGGTGGCGAAGATAGAGCACGATGCGGGCGCAGCCACCGGCAGTGGCGAAGTCCGCCGCAAAGGCGCCAACGGCGTCCCAGGCCGAAACCAGCGCCTCATTGCTCCAGATGATTTCGTTACTCAGCGTCAACATCTCGTTGCCGGCATCGAAAATCCGCCCGAGTCGTGCCGCGAAACCCGGCGGATCAACGCCGAGCAAGTGGGCGAACTCGTCCGCGCCGGCGAATCCGCTGCCGCCCATCGTCCCGGAGAGCAGCCAGTGGTCGCAGCAGAACACACCGCGGCCGCGCAGCGCCGGGGCCGCGGCACGCAGTGCGTTCTGGATCGCTGTCGTCCCCGTCTTGCCCATGCCGACATGCAGGGTCAGCGTCCGCATCAGGCGTCCCGGCGACGCGGGTGATGATCGCGCCAAAGCTTGCGTGCATACCAGGCGGCAAAGATCAGGATGGCCAGCCCGGTGAGCAGGGTGAAGCCGTGCATGAACGACTGCAGGCGCGGTGAGTTGTCCCAGGCGCGCCCAAGCCTGAGTCCGGCATAGGCGAGGCCCAGGCACCAGGGCAGCGAGCCGACGAAAGTGTAGAGCTGGAACGTCCAGAAATTCATCCGTGCGATGCCGGCCGGCAGGGCGATATAGGTGCGCACGATGGGCAGCACGCGGCTGACCAGCACCGTGACCGCGCCGAATCGCGCGAAAAACCGCTCGACCAGCACGAGTTCACCCTGATCGAGCAGGATGTACCGCCCCCAGCGCTCGACCAGCGGCCGCCCGCCCACATAGCCGACCGCCCAGGCGACCGTGGACCCGAGATTGCAGCCGATCGCCCCGGCGAGGGCGACCATCCAGAGATCGAACCGCCCGGTCGAGACCAGGTAGCCGGAAAACGGCAGGATGATCTCGGAAGGCAGTGGAATGCAGGCCGATTCCAGGGCCATCAACCCCGCGACCCCGGCATAGCCGAGGGCAGAGATGACGCTGGTGATGAAATGTGCGAGCGCGGCGATCAATCGGCGAGGCCGGCGAACAGGGCGGTGGAGAGATAGCGCTCGCCATAGGAGGGGATGATCGCGACGATCAGCTTGCCCTCGGTCTCGGGACGCCTCGCCACCTCGATCGCCGCATGCAGTGCGGCGCCGGAGGAAATGCCGACCATCAGCCCCTCCTCGCGTGCGGCGCGACGGGCCATCTCAAGCGCCTGGTCGTTGGTCACGCGCACAACCTCGTCATAGACGCTGGTATCAAGAATATCGGGCACGAAGCCGGCGCCGATCCCCTGGATCATGTGCGGCCCCTTCTCCCCGCCGGAGAGGATCGCCGAAGCGTCCGGCTCGACCGCGACACAGCGGAACGAGGGCTTGCGCTGCTTCAGCACCTGACCCGCCCCTGTGATGGTGCCGCCGGTGCCGATGCCGGCAACCAGAATGTCCGCCGTGCCATCGGTATCGCGCCAGATTTCCTCGGCGGTAGTGCGACGATGGATTTCCGGATTGGCCGGATTCTCGAACTGCTGCGGGATGAAGAAATTGGGGCCGGACGCCGCGATGGCCTTCGCCTTCGCGATTGCCCCGCCCATGCCCTCGGCACCCGGAGTCAGCACCACCTCGGCGCCGTAGCCGCGCAGCACCGCGCGGCGCTCCTTGCTCATCGTCTCCGGCATGGTGAGGATGCAGCGATAGCCCTTCGCCGCGCAGACCATGGCGAGCGCGATGCCGGTATTGCCCGAGGTCGGCTCGACAATCACGCTGTCCGCGTTCAGCAACCCGTCGCGCTCCGCCGCCTCGATCATGGCAACGCCGATGCGGTCCTTCACCGAATTGGCCGGATTGAAAAATTCGAGCTTGGCGAGGACTGTGCCGGGCAGACCGGCGGCGAGGCGGTTGATCCGCACCAGCGGGGTGTTGCCAACCAGTTCGGTGGCGTCCTTGGCGATCTTCATGTGCTGCCTCCCTCGAAACGAACGATCCCCGGTCCGCAAGCGCGGCCGGGGATCGTTGTAATGAAGAAGCGCGCGGCGCGAAAGCCGCGCGGCTCTTCGCGCGCGATCAGTTGCGGGTCTTGTCGACCAGCGCGCCCTTCTTGATCCAGGGCATCATGGCGCGCAGCTTCTCGCCGACCTCCTCGATCGGGTGCGCGGCGTTGGCGCGGCGCATCGCCTTGAAGTTGGTCTGGTTCACCTTGTTCTCGAGCATCCAGTCGCGGGTGAAGCGGCCCTTCTGGATATCGTCGAGAACGCGCTTCATCTCGGCCTTGGTCTCCGGCGTGATCATCCGCGGACCGGTGACGTATTCGCCATATTCGGCGGTGTTCGAGATCGAGTAGTTCATGTTGGCGATGCCGCCCTCATAGATGAGGTCGACGATCAGCTTCACCTCGTGAAGGCACTCGAAATAGGCCATTTCCGGGGCATAGCCGGCTTCGACCAGCGTTTCGAACCCGGCCTTGATGAGCTCGACAAGACCGCCGCAGAGCACGGTCTGCTCGCCGAACAGGTCGGTCTCGCACTCTTCCTTGAAGGTGGTCTCGATGATGCCGGCGCGGCCGCCGCCGATCGCCGAGGCGTAGGACAGCGCGATGTCGAGCGCGTTGCCGGAGGGGTTCTGCGCGACCGCGACAAGGCAGGGCACGCCGCCGCCGCGCTGGTATTCGCTGCGCACCGTGTGGCCGGGGCCTTTCGGCGCGATCATGAACACGTCGATATCCGCGCGCGGCTCGATCAGGTTGAAATGGATGTTGAGGCCGTGCGCGAAGGCGATCGCGGCGCCCGGCTTCAGGTTCGCGGCGAGGCTGTCGCGGTAGAGGTCGCCCTGGCCTTCGTCCGGCGTCAGGATCATCACCACATCGGCCCAGGCGGCGGCCTCTTCCGGCGTCATCACCCGAAGGCCGGCGGCCTCGGCCTTGGCCACCGCGGCCGAGCCCTTGCGGAGTGCTACGACAAGCTCCTTCACCCCGGATTCCTTGAGGTTCAGGGCATGGGCATGGCCCTGGCTGCCGTAACCGACCACGGCGACCTTCTTCGCCTTGATCAGATTCACATCGGCATCACTGTCGTAATAAACGCGCATTGCAAGCCTCCCTCGGGCGCTGGGTAACCGATCCGGCGGATCGAATGGGGGAAAACACGCCGCTTGGCAACCACCCCGGCGCAACATGGCTGCCGTGAAACCGGGTGCTGCCGCAATTTTCGGCGTCCTGCGTGAGCCCCGCCCGCACGAAATCGGACCGGGTCGGCGCCGCGTCAGCCGAAAAGATGCGCGATATCGTGCCAGGTGACGAAGATGATCAGGCAGACCAGGAGTGCGGCGCCGAATTGCAGCGCGATTTCCTGAACCCGGCGCGGCAGCGCGCGGCCCGCGGCGGCCTCCGCCGCATAGAACAGCAGATGGCCGCCATCGAGCACCGGGATCGGCACGAGGTTGATCAACCCGAGATTGACCGAGAGCAGCGCCATGAAACTGACGAGATCGGCGAGGCCATGCGCCACCGCCTGGCCCGAGATCTGCGCGATCCGGACCGGGCCGCCGAGCTGGTTCAGCCCCTTGTGCTGGTCAATCAGCTGCCAGAGACCGTGCAGCGTCGCCGCCGTCGCCTGCCAGGTCACGGCAACGCCGCGAACGATCGCCTGCGGCGGCGACAGCCGGCGCATTTCCACATCGGCCCCCTCGATGCCGAGCCGGCCAATTGTCTTGCCATCGATCTTCGCGGTGCCGAGGGTGAGATTCAGGCTGTGGGTCTCGCCGCTTCGCGTATAGCTCAGCGCGATCCTGCCATCTGGGTGCGCCGCGACCACCGCGCTCAGCTGATCAAAGGTGCCGATCGGCTGGCCATTCATGCTCACGACCCGGTCGCCCTTCGCAAGCCCCGCAGCGGCTGCCGGCGAGCCGGCCATCACCTTGCTGATGACGGGCAATACGGTCGGCACGCCGGCCGTGGCGAAGACGCCGCTGAACAGCACGATCGCCAGCAGGAAATTCGCCGCCGGGCCCGCCGCCACTACCGCGGCACGGGCCGAAAGCCGCTTCGAGCCGAAACTGCCGGGGTCGGCCGCACCGGCCTGTTCTGCGCCGAATTCGGCCCAGCCTTTCATCCGCACATAGCCGCCAAGCGGGATGGCGGAGATTTTCCAGACCGTGCCGTGCCGGTCCGTGCGGGAAAAGAGCGCCGGACCGAAACCCAGCGAGAACGCCTCGACCGTCACGCCGCGCCAGCGCGCGACGAGATAATGCCCGAGCTCATGAACGGTCACCAGCACGCCGAGCACGACGATGAAGCCGAGAGCGGAACGGAGGAAATCGATCATGGAACCTTCGTGTCGTCAGCCGTGGGAGTGGCCTTGGAGATATGGGATTGCGGCCACCGGGCGACAGGGGTCACGCCGCGCGCGGGTCGGACTTCGCGCGCAATTCCGCCTCCGCCATGGCGCGCGCTTCGGCATCGAGGGCAAGCACGGCCGCGAGATCGCCGATCGGGGGCGCGCCGAGGCGCTGCATGACCCGTTCGACCACCGCCGTGATGTCGAGAAAGCCGATCCGCCGGCGCAGGAACGCCTCAACCGCGATCTCATTCGCGGCGTTGAGCACCGTCGAGGCGCCATGGCCGGCTTCCAGTGCCTCGCGCGCAAGACGGAGCGCCGGGAAGCGCACCGGATCGGGGGCAAGGAAGTCGAGCCGCGCCGCGGCGGCGAGGTCGAGCCGGGGCGAGGAGGTCGCGAGGCGCGCCGGCCAGGCCAGGGTGTGGGCGATCGGGATGCGCATGTCCGGCGCGCCCATCTGGGCCAGCACCGATCCGTCGCGATAGCAGACCATGCCATGCACGATCGACTGCGGATGCACCAGCACCTCGATCTCATGCGGCGCGAGGCCGAAGATGCGCGCGGCCTCGATCACCTCCAGCCCCTTGTTGAAGAGGGTGGCGGAATCGATCGAGATCTTCGCACCCATCGACCAGACGGGATGCTTCAGCGCGGTCTCCGGCGTCGCGTCCTTCATCTCGTCGAGGCTTGCTTCCCGGAACGGGCCGCCCGAAGCGGTGAGGATGATCTTTTCCAGAGCGGCGCGGTTGCCGTCGGCGAGCGACTGGAAGATGGCGTTGTGTTCGGAATCGACCGGCAGCAGCGTCGCTCCGCCGGCGGCGATCGCGGCAAGGAACACGTCGCCGGCGGAAACCAGCGCCTCCTTGTTGGCGAGCGCGATGGCCCCACCGTTGCGGGTCGCGGCGAGGGTGGGTTCGAGGCCGGCGGTGCCGGTGATCGCGGCCATCGTCCAGTCGGCCGGCTCGGCGGCGGCGGCGATCACGGCGGCGCGGCCGGCCTCGGCGCGGATGCCGCTGCCGGCCAGCGCGTCGCGCAGGGCGGGGAAGGCGCTCTCGTCAGCAATGACGGCGATCTCGGCGTGCAGCGAGCGGGCCTGCTCGGCGAGCAGGGCGGCGTTTCGCCCGGCGATCAGCGCACGGACCCGATAGTTTTCGGGATCCGCCTGCAGCAGGTCGATGGTCTGGGTGCCGACGCTGCCGGTCGAGCCGAGGATCGTGACTGTCTTCACCGCCATAGCGGTACCCCTCCCTGGGCAAGCAATGCAAGGACGGCGGCGACCGGGGCTGCGGCGAGCACGCCATCGAGCCGGTCGAACAGGCCGCCATGGCCGGGAATCGTGCGGCCGGAATCCTTGACGCCGAGCCGCCGCTTGAGCGCGCTTTCCGCAAGATCGCCCGCCTGCGAGACGATGCTGATGATGGCACCCGGCAGGATTGCGGCAGGGGACCTTGCCACGAGCAACCCGGCCGCGACACCGATCACGAGGCCGCCAACCGCGCCGCTCACCGTCTTGCCGGGCGAGATCGCCGGGGCGAGCTTCGGCCCGCCCGCCAGCCGGCCCACCGCATAGGCCCCGATATCGGTCATCCAGACGACGACAAGCAGGAACAGCACGTCGATGAGCCCGCCCGGCCGGTCGCGCAGCCAGGCCAGCGCCGCGCCGGGAACCGCGGCGTAAACGACACCGGCGAGCAGGAAGCGCGGCCGCGCGGCGGATACGATGTGACGGCTCAAACCAGCCCATTCCCACATCAGTCCGGCGAAAAGCAACACGAGCAGCACCGCCCAGACGAGACCGCCCCATGCCAGTGCACCGAGGGCAACCGGCACGAGAACGGCGGCGGACGCCGCGCGAAGTCCGAGATCGTGAAAGCGCCGGGACCTTTCGCCGGACGTCGGGGGGGACTCCGGCACGCTCATGGCCCTTCGCCGTCCGGCGGTGCGTCAGCCGGGCCAGGCCGGGCGCCGAAGCGGCGTTCCCGACGGGCATATTCGGCAATCGCGCGGCCAAGATTGGCGGCGCCGAAATCGGGCCACAGCGCATCGTCGAACACCAGTTCGGCATAAGCGGCCTGCCAGAGCAGGAAGTTGGACAGGCGCTGTTCGCCGCTGGTGCGGATCACAAGGTCGGGGTCGGGCATGCCGGCGGTGGAGAGATGGGCAGCGAAGATGGTCTCATCGACCGTCGTGGGATCGAGCGTTCCCGCCATGGCGGCCTCGGCGATGCGCCGCGCCGCCGTCGCGATCTCGGCGCGCGCGCCGTAGGATAGGGCGATCACCAGGTTGAGCTTGCGGTTCGCCGCAGTACGGGCTTCGGCGTCGGCGAGTTCCGCCTTCAGCGAGGAACCGAAGCGGTCACGCTCGCCGATGATGTGAAGCCGCACCCCGGCCTCGGCCAGTTCACGCAGTTCGGAGCGCAGGTAGTGGCGCAGCAGGAAGGTGAGATCGGTCACCTCCTCGACCGGCCGTCGCCAGTTTTCCGAGGAAAAGGCGAACAGCGTAAGCCATTCGACGCCGTGGCCGATCGCCGCCTCGATGGTCCGGCGCACGGCTTGCACCCCCTCGCGGTGTCCGGCCGCGCGGGGCAGGCCGTGCCGCGCGGCCCAGCGCCCGTTGCCGTCCATGATGATGGCAATGTGGCGCGGTACCGGCGGCGGTGGAACCGGAGGCGGGGCGGACATCGGGCCGCTCAGACCTGCCGGATGTCCTTCTCCTTCTCGACGAGCAGCTCGTCGATCTTCTTGATCGTCGCGTCGGTCAGTTTCTGAACGCGGTCGGCCCAGTCGCGCCCCTGATCCTCACCGATCTGGTGCTTCTTCTCGAACCCCTTGATCGTCTCCATGCCATCGCGGCGCACACCGCGCACGGCGACGCGCGCACCCTCGGCATATTTGCCGGCTGCGCGGGCGAGTTCGTTGCGGCGCTCCTCGGTCAGCAACGGCAGCGGCACGCGGATGAGCTGCCCGTCCGGCTGTGGGTTGAGGCCGAGCCCGCAGTCGCGGATGGCGGCGACCGTCGCATTGACCATGCCGCGATCCCAGACCTGAACGGTGAGCATGCGGCTTTCCGGCACCGCCACGGTGGCCACCTGGTTGAGCGGCATCAGCGTGCCATAGGCCTCGACCTTCACCGGATCGAGCAGGGCGGGGTTGGCGCGGCCGGTACGCAGGCCGGAAAATTCGCGCTTCAGCGTTTCCATCGCGCCGTCCATCCGGCGTTGCAGGTCGGCGAGAAGGGTGTCGAGATCGGCGTCCATGGCGGGCTCCTAGCGCTGTTCCACGATGCGGGTGAACTTCCCCTCGCCCCGCATGACGCTGGCGAAGGCGCCCGGCGCGTGGATGTTGAAGACGATGATCGGCAGGTCGTTCTCGCGGGCGATGCTGATCGCCGCCGCATCCATCACCGAAAGGTCGCGGGCGAGAACCTCGTGATAGGTGAGTTCGGCGTAGCGTTCGGCGTCGGCCACCTTGCGCGGGTCGGCGGAATAGACGCCGTCGACCTGGGTGCCCTTGAGCAGCACATCGCACTTCATCTCGACGGCGCGCAGCGCCGCAGCGGTGTCGGTCGTGAAGAACGGGTTGCCGGTGCCGGCGGCAAAGATCACCACGCGGCCCTTTTCCATATGCCGTTCCGCGCGACGGCGGATATAGGGCTCGCAGACAGCGGACATCGGGATGGCCGACTGCACGCGGGTCGCCACCCCGCGCTTCTCGAGGGCCGACTGCATGGCGAGCGCGTTCATCACGGTGGCGAGCATGCCCATATAGTCGGCCTGGGCGCGGTCCATCCCGCCGGCGGCACCGGAAATGCCGCGGAAGATATTGCCGCCACCGATCACAAGACACACCTCGACGCGCATGGCGACGACATCGGCAATGTCCTGGGCAATGGCGGCCACGGTGTCCGTATCGAGCCCGTAGTCCCGCCTGCCCATCAGGGCCTCGCCGGAAACCTTGAGCAGGACGCGCCGGTAGCGCGTATGGTCAGTCTGGTCTTGCGCTGTCATGGGGGCGTTTCATCCGATTCCGCCGCAAGACGCAAGGCGGGGGGAAGCGGGCGGCACATTGTGCGCGGCGCCGTCGGCATGGCGGGCGAAGAGTTCGAACAGGCGGCGGGCCACCGGGCCCGGCGTGCCCTCGCCGACCGCCACGCCGTCGAGCCGGACCATCGGCTTCACGTAAGACGTCGCACTGGTCAGGAAGATCTCGCGCGCCGCGCGCAGTTCCGCCTCGGACAGGCCGCGCTCCTCGAAGCGGATGCCGGCCTCCTCCATCAGCGAAATCACCGCAGCCCGGGTGCAGCCGGGCAGGATGTGATGATCGAGGTGGCGGGTACGCAGCACCCCGTCTTCATCCACCGCCCACACGGTGGTGGATGACCCTTCCGTGACATTGCCGTCGCGGTCGATCAGGATCGCCTCATAGGCGCCGGCCTCGCGCGCCTTCTGCTTGGCAAGACAGTTGGGCAGCAGATTGACGGTCTTGATGTCGACCCGACCCCAGCGGATGTCCGGCGCGGTGATGGCGGTACCGGTCCATGTGTCGATTTCGCGCGGGAAGGCCTTGCCATGACGCGCCGTGACCACCAGTGCGGGGGCGACATCGCGCGGGAAGGCGTGGTCGCGCCGGGCGACGCCGCGGCTGACTTGCATATAGACGATGCCCTCGCGGATTCGGTTGCGACGCACGACCTCGCGCAGCACGACGAGCAGCGCGCCATCCTCCATCGGCTTCGGGATGGCGAGTTCACGCAGCGAGCGGGCGAGCCGGGCGAGGTGCAGCCCGGTATCGACGAAGCGCCCGTCATGGACGTGGATGACTTCGTAGACGCCGTCGCCGAACTGGTATCCCCGGTCCTCGACATTCACCGAGGCCTCGCGCTGGGGTACGTAGCGTCCGTTGACATAGGCGATGCGGCTCATGGTTCGGGTGCCTTCATGATGATGGGAGTGGGCCGGCTTTCGCCGATGCCGAGCAGGGCGATGCCGAACAGCGCGGCAAGCACGCCGATCACGATCACCAGCAGGCGCAGCCGGTAGGAAACGAGGCCGCTCGCCAGCTTCGTGTCGGCGGCGACCAGGCTGGCTGCGCGGGCAAGCCCGGCCCGGTCGGGCGTGAGCGTGGCGAGCGTTTTCTGCGCGGTCACGCCGAGCAGCGGGCGAGCCTCAGCGAGCGCGGATTTCATCGCCGCCGGGTCGCCCGTGGCGGCGGCGCTGGCGATTGCCCGCTCCGCCAGGACGCCGCGCATGGCGGGGATCGGCGCCGCAAAGGTCGCGAACACACCGATCAGCGTGATCATCAGGAACGCGGTCAGCATCAAGCCGATCCGCTGGGCCGAAATCCGCATCCGCTCCGCCATCGATGTCACTCCTCGCCGATTTCCGATCCATGCGGCCCGCCAACCGCCGCGTCAATCGGGGCCGATCTGCGCCCCGACGGTTGACAGATGGCGCCATGCTTCCCATAAGCCGCCCCAACATCCTGAACAGCCCGAGAACCGTGTCATGAAAGTCCGTAATTCGCTTCGCTCCGCCAAGGCCCGCGACAAGAACTGCCGCGTCGTGCGCCGTCATGGCCGCGTCTACGTGATCAACAAGAAGAACCCGCGGATGAAGGCCCGCCAGGGCTGACCTGCCCCGCCGGTTCGCCGGCGCATCGCAGCGTGACGCAACGCCCGGACCGCGAGGTTCCGGGTGATTTCGTTCCGGGCAATCCTTGACCGCGTCCGGCGGGCTTCCTCTTTCCGTTTCCGCCGCACAGTATTATCTCACAGGCGGGTGAAGGGGAGAAAGCCGTCGTGATAGCCTTGCCGCAACCGAAAGCCGATGTCCTTGACCGGCGCGATGCCGTGCATGAGGGATTGCGCGCCCTACTGCCCGCGCGCGCGGTGATCACCGACCCGTCACGTCTCAAACCGTACGAGACCGATGGGCTCTCCGCCTATCGCCAGATGCCACTCGCCGTCGTCCTGCCCGAAAGCACAGAGCAGGTCGCCACCGTGTTGCGCTTTTGCCACCAGAACGGGGTCCGCGTCGTCCCCCGCGGGGCTGGCACCTCGCTTGCCGGCGGCGCGCTGCCGCTGGCCGACGCCGTGGTGATCGGCATGATGCGGATGAACCGCATTCTCGACGTAAATTACGCCGACCGTTACGCCGTGGTGCAGGCCGGCGTCACCAATCTCGGCATCACCAAGGCCGTCGAGGCGGATGGATTCTTCTACGCCCCCGACCCCTCCAGCCAGCTCGCCTGCATGATCGGCGGCAATATCGGCATGAATTCGGGCGGCGCGCACTGCCTCAAATACGGCGTGACCGCCAACAACGTGCTCGGCATCAAGCTGGTCACCATCGAGGGTGAAATCCTCGAACTCGGCGGCGCGCATCTGGATACCGCCGGCTATGACTGGATGGGGATCGTCATCGGCAGCGAGGGCCAGCTCGGCATCGCCACCGAAATCACCGTGCGCCTGCTGCGCGCGCCGGAAGGCACAAGGGCGATGCTCGCGGCCTTCAAATCGAACGAGATCGCCGGGCGCTGCGTCGATGCGATCATCGGCTCGGGCATCATTCCCGTGGCGCTGGAATTCATGGACCGTCCGGCGATCCACGCCTGCGAGGCCTTCGCCAAGGCCGGCTATCCGCTCGATGCCGAGGCCATGCTGATCATCGAGGTCGAGGGCTCCGTCGAGGAGCAGGACGCGCTGCTCGGCCGGATCCGGGAAATCTGCGGCCGGTTCGACCCGATCAGCCTCAAGGTATCGCAGTCGGCCGAGGAATCGGCGGCGATCTGGAAAGGGCGCAAGGGTGCGTTCGGCGCGATCGGGCGGATCAGCCCGGACTATCTCTGCATGGATGGCACCATCCCCACCAGCACACTGCCCGAGGTGCTGCGCCGCATCGGCGAGATGAGCGAGCAATATGGGCTTGGCGTCGCCAACATCTTCCACGCCGGCGACGGCAACCTGCACCCGCTCATCATGTTCGACGCCAACAATCCCGAAAGCATGCACAAGGCGGAAGCGTTCGGCGCCGATATCCTCAAGCTCTGCGTCGAGGTCGGCGGCTGCCTGACCGGCGAGCATGGCGTCGGCGTCGAGAAGCGGGACCTGATGAGCGTACAGTTCACCGAAACCGAGCTCGACCAGCAGCGCCGGGTCAAGACCGCCTTCGACGCTGGCTGGCTGCTGAACACGGCGAAGGTGTTTCCGCTCAAGCCCGGCACGGACACGGCGCCGGCGCCGATGCCGCACGCGGCATGATCGCCCCCTCCGACGAAGCCGGGTTGGTCGCGGCGATCGAGGCGGCGGCGGCGTCACACACCCCGCTGACCATCGAAGGGCTCGGCTCGAAGGCCGGGTTCGCCCGCCCGGTGCAGACGGCCGAAACCCTGTCCACCCGCAACCTCACCGGCATTCCGCTGCATGCGCCGCAGGAGCTCATCGTCTCCGCGCGCGCCGGCACCACCCTGGCCGCGCTCGAGGCGAAGCTGGCGGAGGCTGGCCAGCACCTGATCGCCGAGCCGCCGCATTACGCCTTTCTCGGCGCCGAGGCGCAGACGGTCGGCGGCATCATCGCGACCAATCTGTCCGGCCCGCGGCGGATCGCCTGGGGCGCGATGCGCGACCATGTGATGGGCATCCGCGCCGTCACCGGCCGGGCGGAGGTGATCCGCTCCGGCGGGCGCGTGCTGAAAAACGTCACCGGACTCGACCTCTGCAAGCTGTTCACCGGCTCCTACGGCACGCTCGGCGTGATGAGCGAGATCACGCTGAAGGTGCTCCCCGCACCGGAAGCAACAGGCACCGTGCTGCTGGCCGGGCTAGATGCGGCAACCGCCGTCAAGGCGCTGTCGGCGGCGCTCGGCTCGCCCTTCTCGGTGACGGGAGCCGCGCATTTGCCCGAAGGCGCCGCGGCGGCGCTGGGCCATGCGCGCCCGATCACCATTGCGCGGATCGAGGATTTCACCGACTCGGTTCATTACCGGATCGGCCGCCTCGCCGAAATCTGGGGTGCGTTCGGCATGGTCGAGCAGCTCGACACCTCGGCCAGCCTGGCGCTCTGGCGCGCGGTGCGCGATGCCGCGCCGCTAGCCGTGCGCGAGGGTGATGCGGTCTGGCGCATTTCCGTGCGTCCATCCGCCGGCCCATCCATTCTCGAAGCGGCACAGGCCGCGGGACTCGATGGTTATCTCGACTGGGGCGGCGGTCTGGTGTTCCTGAGCGGGCCGGGAGATGAGGCGGCGCATGCCGCCATCGCCAACGCTGCGCGACGTGCTGGCGGTGAATGGTGGCTGTTGCGCGCCCCGGACGCGCTACGCCATAGCCCTGACGCCTTGCCGCGCGAGCCAGACGCGCTGGCCGCGATCCGCCGCCGTGTTACCGCCGCATTCGACCCGGCCGGAATTCTCAACCCCGGACGGCTTCACGCCGCCTGAGCAGGAGCAGCGGGCGCCTTGCGCTCGAGGACGAAGACACATGCAAACCAATTTCACGCCCGACCAGCTGGCCGATCCCGACATCGCGGTGGCCGACCGGATCCTGCGCTCCTGCGTGCATTGCGGCTTCTGCACCGCGACCTGCCCGACCTTCGTGACCGTCGGCGACGAGGATGACAGTCCACGTGGCCGCATCTACATGATCAAGGACATGCTGGAGACCGGCGCGCCGGCCAGCGAACCCGTCGCCTTCCATCTCGACCGCTGCCTGTCATGCCTCTCGTGCATGACGACCTGCCCCTCCGGCGTCGATTACATGCACCTGATCGATCACGCCCGCACGCGGGTCGAGGAAACCTATGACCGCCCGGCGCATGACCGTGCGCTGCGCAGCCTGCTCGCGGCAATCCTGCCCTATCCCACCCGCTTCCGCGCGGCTCTGCGCGCGGCGGCGCTCGGCCGGCTCGGCCGCAGCCTCGTGCGGGGTGAGGGCACGTTGGTGCGCCGGATGCGCGCCATGCTCGATCTTGCCCCCGCAAAGCTGCCGCCGCCAAGCTCGACGGAGCGGCCCGGCGTCTTCCCCGCACACGGAGAGCGGCGCGCGCGCGTCGCCCTGCTCGCCGGCTGCGCGCAGCAGGTGCTCGACCCCGGCATTCACGACGCGACGATCCGCCTGCTCAACCGGATGGGTGTCGAGGTCGTCGTCGCCGCCGGCGCCGGATGCTGCGGCGCCCTCACTCACCATCTCGGCCGGCACGAAGCGGCGCTCGGCTTCGCCCGCGCCAATGTCGCCGCCTGGACGCGGGAGATCGGCGCCGGCGGGCTGGATGCCGTGGTGACCGATACGTCTGGCTGCGGCACGGTGCTGAAGGATTATGGCTTCCTGCTCCGCAACACGCCGGAAGCGGCGGATGCCGCGCGTATTTCCGAACTCTCGGTCGACATCACCGAACTTCTGGTCCGGCTCGACTACCAGCCGAGCCGCACACTCGCGGCGCCGCTGACGGTGGCCTATCACGCGGCCTGCTCGCTGCAGCACGGTCAGCGGGTCACCGATGCACCGAAAACCTTGCTGCGCCGCGCCGGCTTCGCCGTCGCCGAGCCGCGCGAGCCGCATCTGTGCTGCGGTTCGGCCGGCACCTACAACATCCTCCAGCCCGAAATGTCCGAACAGTTGCGCGCGCGCAAGCTCGGGACGTTGCACGCCCTCAAGCCGGACCTCATCGCTGCCGGGAATATCGGTTGCCTCACCCAGCTTGCCGGCGACGGTCTGCCGACGATCCATACCGTGGAACTGCTGGACTGGATGGCCGGCGGCCCCCGCCCGGCCCGGCTGCCAACCGGCGGCTGATTCCGCCTGATTCATTATCTGTTAGGCTGTGGTGTGAAATAACCGCGGCATGAAAGCGGCGGGCCGGTTACAGGATCGAAGGGCAACCTTGTCTGCCGCAACCTGTACCGCGCTTGCGCTGGTCGCCGCCGCCATTACGATCCTTGCTTCGGCACGGACGATCCCTGCCGTTCTGCACGGCACGTTGTTCGATCCTGACAGTTACATGCGCCTGGTCAGAATTCGCCAGGGTTTCGCCGCGGGACATCTCGTGAACATCGTTCTGGGCGACGATTCGGGTCACCCTCTGGTCGTGGAATGGTCGCGACTTTTCGATGCAGTCATCGTCGCGCTTGCGGCCCCTCTCGCCCCGTTCATTGGCTGGACCCGCGCGCTCTTCGCGGCCGGCGTGGCCACCGGCCCGCTCTCGGCCGGGCTGCTCGCCGTTGGCCTTGCTTTCGCGGCCTCCCCACTGACCGGAGGCCGATGGATCTGGGCGCCGGCAATCATCGCGCCGCTGCTGCCTGGCATCCGCAGCTTCAACGTTGTCGGCATCGTGCATTACCACATTGCGCAGGTCGCGCTGACCGCCATCGCCATTGGCTGCACGCTGCGCGCCGGCGCGGGAGACAGGCGGATGGCCTGGGCCGCCGGTCTGTGGGGCGGGCTGGCGATCTGGATGATGCCGGAGACAATGCCATTCGTGGTGCTCGGCTTCGGCGCGCTCGGCTATCTGTGGCTGTTCCGCCGCCTTGGCTTCATCCTGGTCCGGATTGGCGCAGGATTCGCGGCAACACTATGGTTCGCGCTCTGGATCGACCCGCCGCACGGCGGCATGCTGACGCCGGAGATCGACAGGCTGTCGATCGTCTACGCCATGCTTGGGCTTGCGATCGCGACCAGTTGCGCCGGGCTCGCCTGGCTGGACCGGTATGCGCCGGAAACGCGCCGTGCCTCGCTCGGCCTCATCGGCGCCACCTGTGTTTTCGCGGTCTGGCTGGCGGCGTATCCGGAAGTGGCGCTGGGGCCCTACGGCCTGATCCCCGCAAAGGCGATGCACATCTTCTTCGGCAGCATCAACGAGGACCAGCCGACCGACACACTGGCGCTCGCCGCCAGCCGGCTCGGTCCTGCACTGCTCGGGCTGGGATACATTCTCCATCGCTTTTGGCGGTGCCGACACCTACCGGCCTTCGCGGGCATCTGGCTGATTGCCGCCGTCGGGCTGACGCTCGCGGCGGGTCTTACGGCGCGGATGATGATCTTCCAGCAATATCCGGCCGCCTTCGCGGCCGGACTGGCTCCCGTCGCGCTGCACGATATTTCCGCCCGCTTTGCCTCAACGCCGCGGCGAGCGGCGACATTGCGTCTGGGGCTGGTCTGGCTTCCGGTCGTTCTCGCCTATGTTCCGGCGCTGGCGCTGGCCGCGGGCCGAAACGCGACGCCGGGCAACCAGGAACGCTGTTCTCTTCGCGCAGCTTCCGCCTTGCTGGCCCCCGCAACCGGCCGGATCGTGCTGACAGATCCCAGCCTGGTACCGGAGTTGCTTTACCGGACACGGGTCATCGGCGTGGGTTCACTTTATCATCACGGGCTCCGCGCCTTCATGCGCGACTGGAAGGCGTGGCGCACTCCGGCGGGCGTGGCCGAGCCAGCTGCGGTACGGGCGACAGGCGCGGCGTTCGTCTTGTTCTGCCGGGCTGACGGAGCACATTCGGCTCTCGGTCACGGAGCCGCCGACGACGCCCTTTGGCCCCTGCTTACGTCGGGCCAGACGCCTTCCTGGCTGCAACCGCTCGGGCATGCCGGTGGCTATCGACTATACCGGATCCGGATTTCGGCGCGCTGACAAAAGAAAAGACCGGCACGCCTTTGCGCGTGCCGGCCCATCCCGTTCCAATGAAAGAAACCTTCAGTCGACTTCCTGCGGCGGCGCCGACTCTTCCTGGTCGCCATCCGGCTTTGGAAGCGCGGGCTTGGGTGCCTCGGCAATGTCGAAAGCCAGTTCGCCGTCACGAACCGTCACCTTCACGCCGCCGCCGGTTGCCAGCCGGCCGAACAGCAGCTCCTCGGCGAGCGGCTTCTTGATCTGCTCCTGGATCACACGGGACAGTGGCCGCGCGCCGTAAAGCGGATCGTAACCACGCTCGGCGAGGAATTCCTTTGCGGCCGAGGAAAGCTCGATCGTCACGTTACGATCCGCAAGCTGTGCCTCAAGCTGCATGACGAACTTCTCGACCACGCGGGCGACGATCTCCGGTGTGAGCCCCGAGAACGGAATGACCGCGTCGAGCCGGTTGCGGAATTCCGGGGTGAAGAGGCGCTTGATCGCCTCTTCGTCTTCTCCGAGACGCACATCACGACCGAAGCCGATCGCGGTCTTCGCCATATCGGCCGCTCCCGCATTCGTCGTCATGATCAGGATCACATTCCGGAAATCGACCGTCTTGCCATTGTGGTCGGTCAGTTTGCCGTGATCCATGACCTGCAGCAGGATGTTGAACAGGTCTGGATGTGCCTTTTCAATCTCATCGAGCAGCAGCACGCAGTGCGGATGCTGGTCGACCGAATCGGTCAGCAGGCCGCCCTGGTCGAACCCGACATAGCCCGGCGGCGCACCGATCAGGCGGGAGATCGAATGGCGTTCCATGTATTCCGACATATCGAACCGCGTCAGCTCGATCCCCAGGGTGGAGGCCAGCTGACGGGCAACCTCGGTCTTGCCGACGCCTGTGGGGCCGGAGAAGAGGTAGCAGCCGATCGGCTTCTCGGCGTCGCGCAGTCCCGCACGGGCCAGCTTGATCGCCGCGGACAACGCCTCAATCGCGGAATCCTGGCCAAACACCATCGACTTGAGATCCCGCTCAAGCGTGCGCAGCGTCTCCTTGTCGTCGGCCGAAACCGATTTGGGCGGAATCCGCGCGATCTTGGCAACGATTTCCTCGACATCGCGCAACGTGACGGTCTTGCGCCGCTTGTTCTCGGGCAGCAGCATCCGCGAGGCGCCAACCTCATCGATCACATCGATCGCCTTGTCCGGCAGTTTGCGGTCGTGGATGTATTTCGCCGAAAGCTCGACCGAGGCGCGGATCGCCTCGTCGGTGTAGCGGACCTTGTGATGCTTCTCGTAGGTCGTCTTGAGGCCGCGCAGGATCTTTACCGCATCATCGATCGAGGGCTCGTTCACGTCGATTTTCTGGAACCGGCGCACCAGTGCGCGATCTTTCTCGAAATAGGAGCGGAATTCCTTGTAGGTCGTCGAGCCAATGCAACGCAGCGCGCCGGATGAGAGGGCCGGTTTGAGCAGGTTCGAGGCATCCATGGCGCCGCCGGAGGTCGCACCGGCGCCGATAACGGTATGGATTTCGTCGATGAACAGCACCGCTCCGGGCATGGCCTCAAGCTCGGAAACGACCGCCTTGAGCCGCTCCTCGAAATCGCCACGATACCGTGTCCCGGCGAGCAGTGCCCCCATGTCGAGCGCATAGATCGTCGCCTTGGCCAGCACTTCCGGGACCTCGCCGTCGACGATGCGCTTGGCCAGGCCCTCGGCGATCGCGGTCTTGCCAACGCCGGGATCGCCGACGAAGAGCGGATTGTTCTTCGAACGACGGCAGAGAATCTGGATCGTCCGCTCGATCTCGGTTTCGCGGCCAATGAGCGGGTCGATCTTGCCGGATTGCGCCTTCTTGTTGAGATTGACGCAATAGTTCGCCAGTGCGTCCTGTCCGCGCTTCGGCTTCTGCTCGGGTTCGGCCTCCGTGCCCTCGGCGCTGCCCGAAGGGGGGCGCGGCACGGAGCGGCCGGGCGACTTCGCGATGCCATGGCTGATGAAATTGACGGCGTCCAGCCGGGTCATGTCCTGCGCCTGCAGGAAGTAAACGGCATGACTCTCACGCTCCGAGAACAGCGCGACCAACACATTGGCGCCGGTCACCTCGTCCCGACCGGACGACTGAACGTGGATCGCGGCACGCTGCACGACGCGCTGGAACCCGGCGGTCGGCTTCGGGTCGCCGCCACGGTCGGTGGCAAGTCCGGCCAGTTCCTTGTCAAGGAATTCGGTCGTCTCGCGGCGCAGGCGCTCAATGTCGACACCGCAGGCGCGCAGCACCGTCAACGCATCGGCGTCGTCAATCAGGCCCAGCAGAAGATGCTCCAGCGTCGCATATTCATGCCGGCGCTCAGCGGCGAAGCCGAGGGCCCGGTGCAGCGTCTGTTCAAGATTGCGAGACAGCATATCCGATACTCTCCAAGCCGGTCTTCCGTCGGGCAGCCCGTGCCACCCTGGTCAAGCCCGATGCGGCCCAAGCCGCGGTCCTTTCGTCAGGCCGGTTTCCAATGTCCTTCAACAGGCCTGTCGCAATACTGACATGATACGCCAAAAATCTTTCGCAATAGTGACCGGGAACAACACTTCCATGCCATCATCGCGCCCGGCGGCGGCCTGCACCGCCCTATTCCTTCTCGATCGTGCACTGCAGAGGATGCTGGCTCTGGCGGGCAAGGTCCATGACCTGCGTCACCTTGGTTTCAGCAACCTCATAGGTGAACACGCCGCACACCCCGACACCCCGCCGGTGCACATGCAGCATGATCCGCTCGGCCTCCTGGCGGCTCTTGCCGAAGAACCGCTCAAGCACATGAACGACGAATTCCATCGGCGTGTAATCATCGTTCAGCATCAACACCTTGTACAGGGACGGCTTGCGCGTTTTCGTGCGCGTCCTGGTCGCCACTCCGGTGCCCAACCCGTTTCCGGTTCCTCGACGATCTGAGCCTGACATCAGCGTATTCTCGGTCCTCACCACCATATCCTATCCATACGCCCCGGCGGTGGGAAAGAGAAAATTTTCGCCCGACCGTCGATTCGCCGTGAGAGGTCCGGTCAGAAGCGGACCGAAGCGGCGAACGAGCCGTATTCGTGGATCCCGCCGGTCTGCCCATGGAAGCGCTCGGTCTGGAACACCTGCGTGTAGGTCAGGCGCACTCCGCGCCAGATGACCGCCACCCCGGCCTCGACCGAGCCGACCACCCGGTAGGGCTGCACGGACCGGCTCGGCTGGAACAGCGTCCCCTGCAGATATTCGTCATGCGCGACCAGCTTCGCCCCGGCGCCGGCGAAGACATACCAGGCAAAGCGGCGTGCGCTGTAGGCATCGCCGCCGGACGGGCCGGGGCTGATCAGGGGCGCGCCGAAATCGGCGCCGAGCCCCTCGCCGACGCGGAAGACCACGCCCGGTTCGGCATAGATTTCGGTGGTGCCGGCCATTGCCGAAATCTGCGGCAGCGCATCGGCCTCCAACCCAGCGCCCGGGCTCGTCAATGGCAGCCGCCAGATGCGGGAGGCGAACAGATCGAAGGCCGGCTCGCTCGGCAACTGATAGGCCCAGCCATGCGTCCGTCCCTGGCCAATGATCGCATGCGTCGTGTTCTGGACGATCTCGGCCCCGGCATCGCGCCCGAACACGCCGGTGTCGAACCCCATGATCGTCCGCGTCCGGTGCGTGTCCTGGATGAGGCTGAAACTTGCCAGCAGCGAACCGGCATAGGGTTCGTCATTGACCGGCGGGTTGATCAGCGTGGTCGCCGCCGGCGTGAAGATCTTCTGGGTGAGGCTGATGCTGACGCGCTGGCGCCCCTGGCCGAGCACTGCATGCCCCCACGCCGCCAAGCCCTGCGGCACCGCCCCTGGATTCGACGTCCAGCCGAGATGAAATCCATTCACATAAAAGCGATCGGTCAGGCTTTGCGTGCTGATCGACGCGTTCTCGTCCTGCAGCGTCCAGATGCCGCTTGGGAACGTTCCCCCCGCACGGGCCGGCGCGGGAATCAGCGCAAGCATGGAGACGGACGTGGCGAGAGCGGCCAGGATTCGGTTCATCTGGAGCGTCCTGCTTGGATGATCGGACCGCAGGGGCAGCCCGAAGGATGGAAAAATGTTCGAAGGAGAAATCGTTCCCGGTGGAACGATTGCAAGTCAAGTGTTGAATGCGGGACACAGCTGCCGCCGAAAAGACATCGGGATGCGCATAAGACACATGTGAAGACTTGCGATTTTCACCGCCGGATGAGCAACCATTTCACGGTCAAATGATAACCCTCGTGATCAGGTCTCATACCGAACGAATTGGCCGGGCAGCCCTGCGGCGTATCGTGCTGGGGCTGGCCCTTCTGGTCGTGGTGCTCGCAACACCCGTATTGGCGCGCGCGGCCTCGCCTGTTGGCGACTGGTTGACCGGCGAGGGGGGCGCCGTGGTCCGCATTGCGCGCTGTCATGATGGGAAGGCTTTGTGTGGACGCATCGTCGGCATCATGCTCGATAGCGGCGCGCGTATGCCAGTTGACTGGCAAGGCCGGCCCCAATGCGGGTTCGAGCTGATCCGTCCATCCGTTCGGCGCAACGGAGAGCTCTGGCGGGGCCGCATCGTCAATCCGCGCAATGGCAACCGTTACCACGCCCAATTCCGCGTCGACCGCGCGGGCCAGCTGGCGCTGCGCGGCTATATCGGCCTGCCGATCTTTGGTGAGACGCGGCACTGGATGCGCTACGACGGACAGGTGCCGGACTCCTGCCGGATCGATCAGACCCAGATCGCCGCCGCCGGGCGGAATGGCGGCCGCGCGCGGGAGTGATTACCCCGCCGCGCGGATTTCGGCCTCGAGCCCGACCAGCGAGCCCAGCCTCGCTAGCCGCCGCTCGATCGGATCGCCGGCGAAGACCCCACTCCGCGCATCCAGAAACAGAACGAGCCGGCTGTCGTCGCGTAGCAGTCTCGTCGCCGCAAGCAGTGCTGGCGTGCCGGCCGACAGGGTGTAGGCGAGGCGCAACGCCGCCCCCAGCGTTTCGGCGCGCCGCGCCGTCGCCATGTCGAGCAGCGCCCGGGCCGGCGCCAGAAACGCGCTTTCCACCGGCGCCTCGTAACGCAGCGCGAGAGTGAGAGCGAGAAAGGCGCGGGCGTGATGGTCGAGCCCGACACCGGTCTGCCGCAGCACCCGCAGGAAGGCCTGCTCGGCGCGATATTCCGGATGTTCGTGATTGCCGATATCGGAGAACCAGCACGCCCCTTCACGCAGCCTTCGGTGCGAGGCGGATTCGTCGGGGAACAGCGTCGCTGTCCAGGCAATCAGCGCGCCGGGCAAAGCAGGGTCGCGCAGCAGCCCCACCGTGAGGTCCCGGCCGGCCGCGATCAGCGGATCCTGGGTGCGCATCGCCTCGGGCAACTGGCGCAGGAACCAGCCCTCGCGCAGGCCGTTGGCGCTGAACACCACACGGCTGGCCCCCGTCGCGCGCAGCAGGCGGCGCAGGATGATGGCGGCAAAGGGCAGATCGTCGATCCGCTTGCGCGCCACCCCCGGCATTCGTTCGATGAGCTTGCGGCTGGCATCGCCGACCACCGCGGACAGGTCGCGCGCCTCGTCCCGGCCGACCGTGTAGTGATGCACCATCGCCAGCGGATAGCCGGTCTGGGCGATATGGATGCGCGCCAGCGCACGGAAGGCCCCGCCCGACACGAACAGATCCCCCCCCTCGCCATCGCCGAGAAAGGGCACGCCCGCCAGCTCGTCGGACACGATCGCGCGGGCCCGGGCGCGATCTTCCTGGGCGCGCTCGGCCAGTCGGATCACGCCGATCGGCACCGTCGCCGCCGGGCCGATCCGCCCTTCGGACAGGCGCACGAGTTCGAGCGAACCGCCGCCGAGGTCGGCGAGAATGCCGTCCGCTCCCGGAATGCCGCACAACACGCCCTCGGCGGACAGCCTCGCCTCTTGCTCGCCACTCAGGATGATGACCTTCAGGCCGGGAATCTCGGCCTCGAGACGGGCGACAAAATCCGGCCCGTTCTCGGCATCGCGCACGGCCGAGGTCGCCAGCGCCTCGAAGGGGGCGGCCCCCATGGCGCGGGCGATGGCCCCGTAGCGACGCATCACCGTCACCGTCTCGTCCATCGCCGCCTCATCGAGGCGGCCGGTGCGGATCAGTCCGCGCGCGAGGCGCAGCACCGCCTTTTCGTTGAAGATCTGCATCGGGTTTCGGGACTCGCCCTGAAAAACCACGAGACGGACCGAATTCGACCCGAGATCGACGACGGCGCGGCGGCGCAAAGCGCCGGGCGCCGGTTCGTGAAGCATGCGCGTCATGTCGTCTGCGTAGCGCAGCCGGAGTACGGACGGTAGAGGGGGGTGTGGCCCGTGACGCAGACCGCCGCTATTCGCAACCCAGCCGCGCCGGAAGGCATTTGCCACCCCTGAGCGCCCCTTCGCGTTTGACTTGGCGGCCCGGCTCCGCACAATAGCGTGGTTGCGAAAGAAAGTGACCACGACATGATCCCTTCCCTCATGCCGAACTACAACCGGATCGACGTCGAGTTCAGCCACGGCGAAGGCGCCTGGCTGACGGCCGCCGACGGCCGACGATTCCTCGATTTCGGCGCCGGGATCGCGACCTCCTCGCTCGGCCACGGCCATCCCGGCCTGACCCGGGCGATTGCCGATCAGGCGGCGAAGGTGATCCACGTCTCGAATCTCTATCGCGTGCCGCAGGCCGAACGCCTCGCCGCCCGCCTCGTCGCGGCGAGCTTCGCCGATAGCGTCTTTTTCTGCAATTCGGGCGCCGAGGCGAACGAAGCTCTGGTCAAGGCCTTCCGCAAGACCATGGCGCGCGAGGGCAAGCCCGAGCGCTACCGCGTCATCTGCGCGCAAGGCGCGTTCCACGGCCGCACGCTGGCGATGATCAGCGCGACCGGCAACCCCAAATATCTCGAGGGCTTCGGCCCGCCGGTCGACGGTTTCGACCATGTGCCGTTCAACAATCTCAACGCACTGCGTGACGCCATAACGCCCGAGACCGCTGGTATCCTGGTCGAACCGATCCAGGGCGAAGGCGGCATCCGCCCGGCGACAATGGAATATCTGCGCGGGCTGCGTGCCGCGGCCGACGAGTTCGGCCTTCTGCTCGGCTTCGACGAGGTGCAGTGCGGCATGGGCCGTACCGGGAAGCTCTTCGCCCATGAATGGGCGGGTGTCGTGCCGGATGCGGTCAGCACCGCCAAGGGCATCGCCGGCGGGTTTCCGCTCGGCGCCCTGCTCGCGGGCGAACGGGTCGCGGCCAGCCTCGTGCCCGGCAGCCACGGCACGACCTATGGCGGCGGTCCCCTTGCCTGCGCCGCCGGCAATGCCGTGCTCGACACGGTTCTCGCCCCCGGCTTCCTCGATGCGGTCGAGCGCACCGGCCGGCGCCTGCGCGCCGGACTGGAGACACTTGCCGCCCGCCATCCAGATGTGTTTTCCGGTGTGCGCGGCCAGGGGCTGATGCAGGGGCTGGTCTGCACGGTGCCGAACGGCGAGGTGCAGAACGCCTGCTTCGCCGAAGGGCTGCTCATTGTCGCCGCCGGCGACAACGTCGTGCGCCTGGTGCCGCCGCTGATCGTGCGCGATGCCGAGGTGGACGAGGCCCTGGCCCGGCTTGACGCCGCGGCCCGGCGCTGCAAACCGGCCACCGCCCGGGACGCCGCGCAATGAGCGCGGCCATCGATACCGGCCGCCCCCCCGCGGCGCCGCGCCATTTCCTCGATCTGTCGCTGCTCGACACGCCGACGCTGCGCCACATGCTGGACACGGCGACGCGCTTCAAGCGCGCCGGCCGCGCCCTCGGCCATCCGCTCGCGGGGCGGGCGCTGGCGCTGATCTTCGAGAAGCCCTCCACCCGCACCCGCGTCAGCTTCGAGATCGGCATGCGCCGGCTCGGCGGCGAGGTGATCATGCTTTCCTCGCGTGAAATGCAGATCGGCCGCGGCGAGACGGTGGCGGACACCGCCCGCGTGCTCTCCCGCTATGTCGACGGAATCATGCTGCGCACCGACCGTGAGGAAAAGCTGCGCGAACTCGCAGCACACGCCACCGTGCCGGTGATCAATGGACTCACCGAGCGCTCCCACCCCTGCCAGGTGATGGCGGATGTGATGACCTTCGAGGAACAGCGCGGCCCGATCGCCGGCCAGCGCATCGCCTGGATCGGCGACGGCAACAACATGGCCAAGAGCTGGATCGAGGCTTCGGCCCGGTTCGGCTTCCAGCTCCGCCTCGCGTGTCCGGAAGAGCTGCTACCCGACGCCGAGGCACTCGCCTGGGCGCGCGCGCAGGGCGCCGACATCCAGCTCACCACCAGCCCGGCCGAGGCCGTTGAAGGCGCGCGCTGCGTCACCACCGACACCTGGGTCAGCATGAGTGACGAGGACGTCGAGAGCCGGCACAACATTCTCGCCCCATATCGGGTGGACGAGGCGTTGATGGCACGAGCGGCGCCGGATGCGATCTTCATGCACTGCCTGCCGGCCCATCGCGGCGAGGAGGTCAGCGCCGGCGTCATCGACGGTCCGCAATCGGTCGTGTTCGACGAGGCGGAAAACCGGCTCTTCGCCCAGCAAGGTATCCTGGCCTGGGCACTCGGCGCGGCGTGATCCGGTTCAGGCCGTCCGCAGCCGCTGCGCCGCCCGCCAGCGCGGATAGAACACGCTGATCGCGAGCCCGGCAAACACCAGCCCGGCCGCGCCCAGCTTCCAGGCCGGCATCGGTTCGCCGAGCCAGAACACTGAGGCGGCCATTCCGAACACCGGCACCAGCAACGCCATCGGGCTGACGGTTGCCGAAGGGTAGCGCGCCAGCAGGAACGCCCAGCTGCCATAGCCGAACCAGCTATTGCCGACCGATTGCCAAACCACCGCTAGCCAGCCGGCGGGCGTGGCATATGTCACCGAATGGAGGATCGCCGCCGGCCCTTCGCGCAGCAGCGCAACGAGAAGAAGCGGCGGAGCGGCGAACAGGCTCGACCAGACGACATAGGCGAGCGCGTTGCGCGCCCCGCTCTCCCGCGCAACGATATTGCCGATCGCCCAGGACGAGGCGGCCAGCAGCACCAGCAGCAGGCCGAACAGGGTTGTCCCGCCGCTCACATGCCGCATGATCACACCGATGCCCGCGACGGCGAGCAGACAGGCGACGATCTGAAAGACGCGCAGACGCTCGCCGATGCGCGCCATCGAGAGAAAGATCGTGAAGAAGACCTGTGTCTGGATCACCAGCGAGGCGAGGCCGGGGGAAATCCGCCCGTCCATCGCGAAGAACAGCAGGCCGAACTGGCCGGCGCCGATCAGCAGGCCGTAGGCGGCAAGATTGGACCACTTCACCCGCGGCCGAGGCAGAAAGAAAACACCCGGCACGGCTGCCAGGGTGAAGCGCAGTCCGGCAAGGAGAAACGGTGGAAACTGGTCGAGAGCCAGGCGAATGACGACGAAATTAGTGCCCCACACGGCCACGACGGCCAGAGCGAGCAATGCATGGCGCGGACTTAGAACTTGCGACTCGCTCACGACCGACCTTGTCTGACACGTGGCGGCACGGCCGGGCGTGCCAGGACGAAGCGGCGGAGACGGTCCGGCGTCAGCTCCAGACGGTAAAGGCGGCGATCAGCAGGATGGTGACGATCACGCAGATCGTGGTGACCGTGATGAAGCGCGAGAAGCTATTCCAGCCCGTCTGACTGGACTGTTCAAGCTGTTCCAGACCGATCGGGAACTTCTTGGGGCCTTCCGTGTCAGCCATCATACGTGCCTTGAACCTTTCTTGCCGCCGTCACCTTGCGTGACCGTTGTGTTCTCTCGCAGCCACGCCGGACATGGCCGCGCCCCCGCAACGGCGAAACACATCCTTGTGACTTCTCCGGTTGATATTGCGTCCCGCAGTCAAACGCAAGGGTTGAGTAGACTGGCCCGTGGGTCGGCGGGCACCTGTTCGCCGCAGATGAGGTTGCGCAACGCCTGCGGATAGATCCTGTGCTCCTGGACGAGCACACGGGCTGCCAGGCTCGCCTCGGTATCGCCGGGCAGCACGGGAACCGCCGCCTGCGCGAGTATCGGCCCCTCGTCCATCACTTCCGTCACGAGATGAACGGTGCAGCCATGCAGCCTCACACCGGCGGCGAGCGCGCGGGCATGGGTGTCGAGCCCCGGAAACGCCGGCAACAGCGAGGGGTGGATATTCAGCATCCGCCCGGCCCAGCGGCCGACCAGAAATGGCGTCAGCAACCGCATGTAACCGGCGAGGCAGACGAGTTCGCATCCCGCCTCGCGCAGCGCCGCATCGATCGCCGCCTCATGCGCCGCACGGTCCACGCCAAAATCCCGCGCCGGAATCGCCCTCGCCGGAATGCCGGCGCGGCGGGCCGTCTCGAGCCCCGGCGCCGCAGCCCGGTTCGACAGCACGATCGCGATCTCGGCCGGAAAGTCCGCCGCCGCCGCCGCGGCAACCAGAGCCTCCATGTTCGAGCCGCGCCCCGAAATCAGGATGCCGACGCGGCGCTTCATGCGAAGAGTGCGTCCGCCCGCTCGATCGTCACCTCCGGCGTTCCGGACGCGCTGGCGATACGGCCAAGGCGGTGTGACTCGATCCCGGTTTCCGCCAGCAGTGCCCGCGCGGCCGGTTCGTCCGCCGGACGGACCACCAGCACCATGCCGATCCCGCAGTTGAACACGCGCAACATCTCCGCCGCCGCGACATCGCCGGTCCGCGCCAACCACGAAAAGACCGGCGGCACCGGCCAAGGCTGGTCGATCACCGCCGAGGTGCCCTCGGGCAGCACCCGCGGCAGATTGCCGGGCAGCCCGCCGCCGGTGATGTGCGCGGCGGCGCGCAGCAGCCCCGCCCGCGCCAGCGCCAGCACCGGGCGGACGTAAAGCGCCGTCGGCGCCATCAGCGCGGCGCCGAGCGTCTGCCCGGGCGCGAAGGGCGCCGGGGCGTCAAGCCCAAGCCCGGCGGTTTCGATGATCCGGCGGACCAGGGAAAACCCGTTGGAATGCACGCCGGTGCTGGGCAGGCCGAGCAGGATGTCGCCAGGCGCGACACCCTCGGGCAGCAGGCGACCGCGCTCGGCGGCGCCGACCGCGAAGCCGGCAAGGTCGTAATCCCCCGCGCCATACATGCCCGGCATTTCCGCCGTCTCGCCGCCGGTCAGCGCGCAGCCGACCTGCCGGCACCCCTCGGCGATACCGGCGATGACCCGCGCCGCAATCGCGGGGTCGAGCCGCCCGGTCGCGAAATAATCGAGGAAGAACAGCGGCTCCGCCCCCTGCACGACCAGATCGTTGACGCACATGGCAACAAGGTCGATGCCGACCGTATCGTGAATCCCGGTATCGATCGCCAGCCGCAGCTTGGTGCCCACGCCGTCGGTCGTCGCGACCAGGACGGGATCGGTGAACCCCGCCGCCCGGGGGTCGAACAGCGCGCCGAAACCACCGATGCCACCGACCACGCCGGCCCGGGTCGTCGCCTTCGCCAGCGGCTTGATGGCCTCGACCAGGGCGTCGCCCGCCTCGATATCCACGCCGGCGGCACGATAGGTTTGCCTCTTGCCGTCGTCCTTGCTGGTCATGCCCGCCTCCGATGCGCTAGTCTCGGTTCATGGATGCTTCGGCCACCCTGCACAGCGGCACCAGGCCGCCCCCCGGGCCAACCCCGGCCATCGCGATGGCGCGGTTATCACCACAGCGCGACCTGCAAGGCAACTCGGACGGCCGACCCCGCCCATGAGCGACATGACCGGAACCGGCTTCCGCTGGCAGCGCTTCGGCTGGATCGCGGCAGGACTGCTGCTGCTCGTGCTGTTCCTGCGCCTGTTCTCGGCGATCCTGCTGCCCTTTGTTGCGGCGGCGGGCATCGCCTATTTCCTCGACCCTGCGGTCTCCGCCCTGCACCGGCTGGGCCTGCCCCGATCCCTGGGGGCAATCATCATGCTGCTCGCGATGATCGCCGGCGTCGGCCTCTGCGCGCTGCTGCTCTATCCGCTGATTTCGGCGCAGATCAGTCTGCTCGCCCAGCAGTTGCCGGGCATGATCGCCGGGTTGCAGAAATTTACCGCCCATCAGATCAGCCTCATCCAGGCACGATTCGGCTCCGGCTTCGTCTCGAACAAGCTCCAGTCCCTCGTCAGCAACGAGGCGGGAGCGATCGTGAATTTCGCGGGCTCGGCGGCGCGCCAGGTGCTGGGAACCGGCTTTGCGCTGTTCAACATCCTCACCCTTCTGGTGATCACGCCGATCGTCGCGTTCTACTTCCTGCGCGACTGGCCGCTGGTCATGGGACGGCTCGATTCATGGCTGCCTCGCTCATATGAAAGCGTGATCCGCAACCTCGCGCGCGAGATCAGCCGGATCCTGAATGCCTGGCTGCGTGGCCAGGCGATATGCTGCCTGTTTCTCGGCGTCTTCTACGCGGCCACGTTGACGCTCGCGGGTCTCAACCTCGGCCTCGTGGTCGGTCTCACCGCCGGGCTGCTGTCCTTCATTCCCTATGTCGGCACCATCGTCGGCGCGGTCTCCTCGATCGTGCTCGCCCTCGGCCAGTTCGGCGGCCTCGACCACGTGCTGGTCGTCGGCGGCATCTTCGTCATCGGCCAGTTGCTGAACGACTATGTGGTCGCACCGCGCTTTCTCGGCGACAGGCTCGGCCTGTCCTCCGTCTGGGTGATTTTCGCGCTGTTCGCCGGGGCGGAGACGTTCGGCTTCCTCGGCGTCCTGCTGGCCGTGCCGGTCACCGCGACGCTCGGCGTGCTCGCGCGGTTCTGGCTGCGCCACTACCTGCAGAGCCCGCTCTATCTCGACCCGCCGCGGCACAGTGCGTAGCGCCGGATACGAGCCGCGGCAGATGGCCCTGCCGTTCGACGAGCCCGAACGCTTCGCGCTGGCCGATTTCATCGAAGCGGCGTCGAATGCCGCCGCCCGCGCGGCGCTCGCCGCACCGGGCGACTGGGTGAATCGCCGCCTGGTCCTCTGGGGTGAGGCGGGCAGCGGCAAATCGCACCTCGCCTGGATCTGGGCCGCCCGAACCTGCGCGACGCGGCTTGACGCCGCCCGCCTGCGCACACCGGCAAGCCCCGGGGGGGCGCCGCTGCTCATCGAGGATATCGATGCCGCAGCAGCCCCACTCGCCCTGTTCGCAACCCTTGAACGCGCCACCCAGGCCGCCGTGCCGGTGCTGATGACCTGCCGCACACCGCCGGCGCGGCTGCCGGTCGAACCGCCGGATCTCGCCAGCCGATTGCGCGCCAGCCTGACCATCCGGATCGAGCCGGCCGAACCTGAACTGCTCGACGCCCTGCTGCACCGCCTCGCCGCCGCGCGGCAGATGAGCCTGCCGCCGGCGCTGCACCAGTTCCTGCTGACCAGGCTGCCGCGCCGCCCCGCGGTGCTGCGCGAAGCCATCGCCCGGCTCGACCGCTACGCCCTCGCCCTTGGCACCGCGCCGTCGCGCCGCCTCGCCGAACGGCTGCTCGACGAGCTCGCCGACCCGGAGGAAAACGACCTCGAACCCCCTCCGCCCGCCGAGGCGCCGCCCGCCGCGATCATGTCTCTGCTTTAGTCGGCCGGCCTTTCGTGGCAGACTGCCGGCATGGACCAGGAAACCCTGCCCCGAACAGCCACCGAGCCGATGCCGGCCGGCGATTCCGACCGCTTCATCAACCGCGAGCTATCCTGGCTGGCATTCAATTCGCGCGTCGTCGCCGCCGCCGAAAACCCCCGCTATCCGCTGCTGGAACGGCTGCGATTCATCTCGATCAGCGGCTCCAATCTCGACGAATTCTATTCCGTCCGCGTTGCCGGGCTGATCGGCCAGGCGCGCGCCGGCCTCGCCCTCCGTTCGTCGGATGGTCTGACGCCCACCCAGCAACTCGGCGAAATCAACCGCTGCGCCCGCGCCCTGATGGAGACCCAGCAGCGCGTGCTCGGCACCGTGCTCGCCGAACTGGCCGGCGCCGGCCTCACCATCATCGCGCCGCACGAGCTGAACGAGGCCGACCGCGCCTTTCTCGACCAGCATTTCATGGAGCGGGTCTTCCCCGTCCTCACCCCGCTCGCGATCGACCCCGCGCACCCGTTCCCCTTCGTCCAGAACATGGGCCTCGTGCTCGCGCTCAAGCTGATCCGCCAGGAGGATTCCGGCGTGATGCGGGCGCTCATCCCGCTGCCCGCGCAGATCCGGCGCTTCATCCGCCTGCCCGATCCGTCACCGGCGACGATCCGGTTCGTCAAGCTCGAGGATCTGGTGATCCTCTTCCTCGACCGGCTGTTCCACGGCTTCCGCCTCGCCGGCTCCGGCCTGTTCCGCGTCTGCCGCGATACCGATGTGGAGTTCGAGGAAGAGGCTGAAGATCTCGTCCAGTCCTACGAAACCGCGCTGAAGCGCCGCCGCCGGGGCGCCGCGATCGAACTCACCCTTGCCGCCGACCTGCCGGACGACCTGCGCACCCTCGTCATCGACGAGGTCGAGGCGCCCGAGGACCAGCTCTTTGTCGAACCCGGCATGCTCGGCCTCGTCGATCTGAAGGAAATGATCGTCGACGACCGTCCGGAACTGCTCTTCCCTGCCTATACGCCGCGTTTTCCCGAACGCATCCGGGACTTCGGCGGCGACTGTTTCGCCGCCATCCGCAACAAGGACATCATCGTCCACCACCCGTTCGAGAGCTTCGACGTGGTGGTCCAGTTCCTCCGCCAGGCCGCCTCCGACCCCAACGTGGTCGCGATCAAGCAGACGCTCTACCGCACCAGCCGCGACTCTCCCATCGTCGGCGCGCTGATCGAAGCCGCGGAATCGGGCAAGAGCGTCACCGCCATGGTGGAGCTGCGCGCCCGATTCGACGAGGAGGCCAATATCCGCCTCGCCCGCGCGCTCGAGGCTGCCGGCGTGCAGGTCGTCTATGGCTTTCTCGGGCTGAAGACGCACGCCAAGCTCTCGCTCGTGGTCCGGCGCGAGGGCAGCGCCATGCGCGCCTACGCGCATTTCGGCACCGGCAACTACCACCCGATCACCGCGCGCATCTATACCGACCTGTCCTTCTTCACCTGCGACCAGCAGCTGACGCGCGACGCCGCCCGCCTGTTCAACTACATGACCGGCTATGCCCGGCCCGAGCAGATGGACCAGCTCGTCTACAGCCCGATCACGACCCGCCGCGCCATCGCCGCGCTGATCGACGCCGAGATCGAGGCGGCGCGCGCCGGCCGCCCGTCGGGCATCTGGCTCAAGCTGAATTCGCTGGTCGACGAGCGGCTGATCGACCATCTCTACCGCGCCTCGGCCGCCGGCGTCCCGGTTTCCTGCGTGGTGCGCGGCATCTGCTGCCTTCGCCCCGGCGTGCCCGGCCTTTCCGAAAACATCCGCGTCAAGTCGATCATCGGCCGCTTCCTCGAGCATGCGCGGATCGCCGTCTTCGCCAACGGCGCGCGGATGCCCGACCGCGAGAACAAGGTCTTCATCTCCAGCGCGGACTGGATGGCCCGCAACATGGACTGGCGGGTGGAAACCTTCGTGCCGATCCACAACCCCACCGTCCACGCCCAGGTGCTCGACCAGATCATGGCCGTCGACCTGCGCGACGATGTCGACTCCTGGACGCTCGGACCCGATGGCGTCTGGACGAGGGTCCTGCCGGGCGATCCGCCCGTTTCGGCGCATGAATATTTCATGACCAATCCGTCCCTGTCGGGTCGCGGCTCGGCGCTGCGCGGCCCGCTCACCCAGCAGCAACGCGACCAGATCCGCTATCGCAAGACCTTCCTGACCAACGATTGATGGGTGACAACCGGCGGCACGGGATGTGGTCGCAACGCGCCGGCCACCGCCGCCAGATGGTTCCGGCAGATCTCGCCCGCCTCCCATAATTCCGCGACATAGGTCGCCACCTGCGATTGCCGTTGCACAAGCGGCACGGCCGGGGCCGGCGGGCATGCAAGCAGCGACGGCGGAATCCGCGGCTCGACGACCCGTATCCGGGTGACGACCTGCGGGGGCGGCGCCGCGCATCCCGCAAGCAGCACCACCGCCAGCATGAGACCCCGCGCGGTCATGGCTTCGCCCTCCCGCCCTGCGCCGCCGCAAGCTGCGAGAGTGCGCCGGCCAGCACCGGAGCCACCGCGCCATCCTGTGTCGGCGGCGCTGCCGCCACCGCCGTCAGAATCCGCTGCGAGAGCGCAACGCCGTGCGCATCCGCCGCCGCAGCGGTGGTCAGCGCCGTTTGCCAGGCCGTCTCATCGGCGGTCAGCCGCGCGAGTTCGGCGCGGTTCTCGGAATTCGTCGCCATCAGCCGCGCGATCGTCCCCTGCCCGCCCCGCACCTCGGCCCGCGCCGCCCGCAGCGCAGCCTCGAGGTGCCAGCCATAGAGCAGCAGGCCGGCGAGCAGCACCACACCCAGGATCCATGGCGCGAACCGGCTCAGCAGCGGAAGGATCACGGCTGGCATCGCGCATTGCCCCCGAACCGGGCCTTCAGACCCATGCCAAACGCCCCCGCGGCGATCGCGGAGCCAAGCCCCATCCCATAGGCCTCGGGCGCAAAGAGCTGGCCACGCACCACCACGGCGAAGACGCCGAGGCAGATGTAGCTGAGCACGCCCAGCACCGAGAGCAGGGCCATCCCGTCCGACCGCCCGGCGGCATCCGAGACTATCTCGTGGAGAAAGCGACGCATCAGATCCCCTCCATTGTCATCCGACGAAACGCAGCCAGTGATCGGCAACGCTGCCGATCACCGCCGAAATCACGCCGATCACCACCATGATCACCCGATGACTGCCCGACTGTTCGCCACGGAACTGCGCCAGCTCCGAGCGGAACCGCGCGAACGCGTCGACGAGTTCGTCGGACTTGTCGATGAACCGCTCCTGCGTGCCCGCCACCTGCAACTCGAAGCGGTTGCGCCAGGCCTCCAGCGCGAGGTGCCTTGCCTCGATCGCGGCAATATCGCGCCGCGCCGAGGCGATCTCCGCCTGCAACAGGCCAACCTCCGAGCGCAGGTCGCCCAGAGCGTCCCGCAGGAACGTGACCGTATCCTCTCCCATGGCGCTTACCCCGGCGTCGTCGAAAGCGGGACGCCGTAGGCGGTCGCCTGCAGCGGCATGTCGATTGCAAAAGCCGCTCCCAGATCCGCCGCCATCGACCATCCGGCCGGCGGCGCGAGGCTCGAGAGATTGTCCGTCACCGCATCGCCCCGGCCGATCTGTGTGCTGCCATAGGGATAGTAGAGCAGGCACGACGCCGCCGGGCTTACCGGCGCGCGCTGCAGCGTCACCGCCACATGCGTCGCATCGACGCGCGAGGCGGCGGTGGCCGGAATCATCGGCCCCGGGTTCGCCACCGTGCCACCGTCCATCACCGCGAACCCCGCCCCGTTTGCCGCCTGCAGGTTCACCCGCAGATCGGTGCCGGCGTCGTGCCGGATGGTCACGACCACCCGGTCTGGCGCCGCCTGATACGCATGCGTGATCGACGGTCCGCCCGCGACCGGCAGGCCGCTTGCCGGCACGGCAGCCGCCGGAATGGCGTCCGAAAGCCCCATCGCCAGCGCCGCCCGCGCCGCCGCATGGGCGCCGATCCGGCCATAACGCAGCAGGTCCGGCTGGTCCCGATGCTGCGGATCGCCACCGGAAAACAGGCCGGTTGCCGGGTCCCAGGTCGCGTTCAGCGGATTGGAATCCGCCGTCTGCGCCACGAAGATCACGGCGTTCCCGGCCGGGTCGAGCGACAGGTCGAGCACGCTCTCGCGCACCATCTGCACACCCTGATCGGTCTCGTAGGGGATGGCGCTCCAGAGCAGCAGCGGCAGCGAGGCGGCGCTTCGCCCCAGCATCTGCCGCGTCAGCGCCGCAAGCCGGCTGACACTCTCCTTGTAAAGCGTCTTGTTCGCATAGGGCATCGTGCTGTCCTGCTCGCTCCACGGCCAGAGCAGGAAGGCGATATCGGCCTCGTCCACCGCCGGGACCAATGCCTGCGAGCCGGTCAGATAGGCCGAAAGCGCCTGCCCGTCGGGCCCCAGCGCCCAGGTCGCGGGCGAAGACCCGTCGCCAGGATTGGTCAGGAACGTGCCGTTCGCCGCCCCGGGCGGGAACAGCGGCGGCGAGGAGTTGGACACCGGATGCCCCGCAATCATGGAATACCGCGCCGGGCTGACGACATTCCCCGCCGGCAGCGACGTCGCCGCCCAGGCGGCCGCGCCCAGATACCACGCCACGCCCTGCGCCAGCGCCAGCGCCCCGCCCGCCTGCACGAACCACTCGGCGTTCGACTGGCCCATCACCAGAAGGTTGACGCCCCGCCGCGCCCCCAGCACCCACCGCCCCTGTGCGGCCACCAGGGTCGTGACCTCCACGGCATCCAGCGCCCGGGTCCAGCACGCCGCCTCGTGAAACCAGCACTGCGCCGAGCCCTGCACCGTATTGTCGTGGAACAGCAGCACATTGCCCGCCGCCGACGCCGGCAACGGATTTGCGACGCCGCTCGCCACCTGCGCGCCGTCCAGCCACACATCCACGCCCGTCCCCGGCGTGTTGCGCAGGATCAGCGCATGGGTGTGCCGCCGTTCGATCGTCGCGGTGATGCCGCGGCTCGCCGCCGTGCCGGGAAACAGCGTCAGCCCGCCGCCACCCGGCCCGCCGGCCTCGATGATGGTGGTTCCCGTCGCCATCGCATGGATCAGCGGGATCGGCGCATTGTCGACCTCGATCGTGCCCTGCCGCCAGTTCGGCCGGGTCCAGACGAGATAGAGCGTCCACGCCGCCCCGCTGCCGAGGTCGAACCGCGCGAGCGACAATCCCCAGTCCGGATCGAGCGTCGGCCCGTACTGCGCGATGGCCGGGTCCGGACTGCCTGCCGCGCCGAGAAACCCGTTGACCCGCGGCACAGCCATCATCGTCGCCGGCGCGGTATCCGCCGCGATGTGAAACGGCAGGAGCGTCGCCCCGTTGCCGGACTTGTCGGCCAGCGCCGCCGCCGGCGCATTCCACGCGACGAGCGGATTGCCATTGGCATCCAGCACGGCGCCAAGCGCGCCGGCATCCCACCAGCCGGCCAGCCCGCTGACCGAGGCCGGCGTCGGGCCGGCGAAGGCGCTCCCCGCCGGCACCGAATCCGCCGTCTGGGCGCGCGCGAACAGCCGCCCCGTTCCGTTCCGCAGCGGCGCGGCCGGGCGTACCGAAATCAGGTTCATGCTCAGGTCACCGTGATCGTGAAGCCGGACACCACCGCCGCCTGCCCCGTCGCGGTCTCGACCCACACGTAATAGGCCCCCGCCGTTGCCGGAATCGTGGCGTAGACCGCCCAGAGCCCATTGTTGTCGATGATCGAGGCCGCCTGCCAACCGCTGGATGGCGGCGTGGTGCCCGAGGTCGAGAACGCCACCTGAGTCGCGATCGCCTGCGCCGGGCTGATACCGCCGTTCAGCGCCAGCGTGCCCGACCCGGCGGCGACCGAGGTGGTCGCCGGCTGGTTGACCGTATAGGTCACCGAGGGCGTCGCGGCCGTCACCGCGATCGCGCCCGAAACCGCCGTCACCGCCGTATCCGCCGTCTGTTCGGCCCAGAGATAGGCGGTTCCCCCCGCACTGCCCGCCGGCAGCGTGGCCGACCAGGTGCCGCCACTCACCGTCGCGGCAACGAAGCTTGCCGGGGGCGTGGTCGCGCTCGCCGAAAGCCCCACCTGCACCGCCGCCCCCGCCGGGGCCACGGTGCCGCTCACCGCGATATTGCCGCCAGCCGTGGCGCTGGCCGGCACGATCCCGAGCGAAACCGCCGCGGCGACCACGCTGAACGGCGCGCTTCGGCCGACCACGCCGGTCGCATTATGGTCGCGCACCGCGATCGTGTAGGTGCCCGCCGGCAGTCCCGGCATCTGGAACGAGTAGGATCCCGCGCCGATCGTCGGCGCAGCCGCGGCCGTCCAGGTCGTCCCGTCGGTCGAATAATCGAGCGCCGTGGGCGTCTCGTCGAACAGGTCACCGCTCACCGTGAACGCGGCATTCGCGAGCGGAGTACCCGGGGCGTTCACCGTGATCGTCGGCGTCGGCATCGCGATGCCATCCCACCACACCAGCGACCCGCCGGAATAGGTCAGCGCAGTCAGTTCCGCCGCGGTGCCCGGCGGCAACGCGCCGACCCCGGTGCCCGAGGTGATGCCGGTGCCCATCTTCACCGGCCCCGAGGCGAGGTTGATCACCCGGCAGGTGAAGCCGCTGCCCATATTGGTGAAATTGGCGGTCAGGGTAATCGGCTGGCTGACCACCAGAATCCGCTGGTTGTGCGTCGTCGCGTCGAGCACCGTGTTGCCGTTCAGCTCGACGACCTGCCGCCGCATGGTGGGAATCTTCTGCGCCACATAGGTCCAGATCGCCGCGAAGCTCTGGCTGGCCAGCGCGTTGCCGCCCTGCGCGACCAGCATCAGGTCGGAATCCGCCGCCGGTCCCGCCGCCGGCAGCTGGTCGATCGTCTGCCCGCCCACCAGCTTTTCATAGGACACCCAGGCATTGGCGCCATTCTGCCAGATCGCGACGAAGTCGCCCGTGCCGATGGTGCTGGCCGAATTCGTGGCTCCCGGCGCGGCGAGTCCCTGCCCCGTCGGACCCGCCGGACCCGCCGGACCCGCGGGCCCGATCACTCCGGCCGGCCCAGCCGGTCCGGTCGGCCCCGCGATCGCGCTGGCCGTCACGCTGAGCGTGCCGTTGGCGTCGATCGCAAGGCCGGCACCCGCGGAGAACAGCCCCCGCAGCTCCGTCACCGGCAGCCGTCCCGGTGCCCCTTGCGCGTTCACCACCACCTCGTCGGCGGTCGACAACGTGCCAAGCACCGGAAAGCCGAGATGATCGGTGCCGGTCGCCGAAAGCGTGCCGCCGCCAAGCGCAAGGCCGGTGCCGGGTGCCACCGCTTCGGGCGTTCCCGCCCCGGCGCTGTTGCGCCCGAGCAGGTCACCGGTCGGCAGGCTGATTTCCTGCTGCAGCCCGGCGGTCACCTGCTGCACGCTCGCGGCATAGAGCACGCCGTTCTGCGACAGCGGCAACAGGTCGGTCGGCCCCACGCTCGCGGCGGTGGGCAGTTGCGGTATCGTCGTCATGGTTCGGGAATGTCCTCTCGCGCTGCCTCAGGCGATCGCGACCCAGCCGGTCGCGTCGGTCGCGGTCTGCTTGATCCAGAAGGTTGCCCCGGCGCCGCCGTCGAGGTTGCGATAGCTCGATCCGGGCGGCGCGCTCACCACGCCGAGCGGCGAACCCCGCCCGATCAGCACCACGCACCCGGTCGGCTCGGTCGGCGATATCAGCCGCACCGCGCCACCCGCGGCGGGCCCGAGCCGCACATCGCCCGCCTGGCTGCCGAGCGTGACGCTGCCGTCCGCGGCCGGCACAAGATAGTCCGACTGGATGAACCGCGCCGCCTGCCAGGCCCCGGCATGGCCCCGCCACTCGATCGTCGCGCCGGCCGGCACGGTCAGCGGCGCGCCGGTCCAGTTCTCCTGCGCCGGCGCGCTGCCGGCAGAAGCGAAGCTCACCGGCGCCAGACAGTCGATTTCCAGCCGCCGCCCCTCCAGCACCGGCAGGCCGACCTGCACGGTCGCGGTCGCGCCGGTGCCATCCCCGGTGATGCTCACCTGGGTGCCGGGTCCGTACCCGCTGCCGCGCGCGGTGATGTAGACACCGATGACCGCGCCGTTGGCGATCCACGCGCTCGCCGCCGCGCCACTGCCCGTCCCGCTGATCGACACCGTGGCATTGGTGTAGTTCGACCCGCCATTGGTCACCTTGATGTAGGTGATCATGCCCTCGGTGCGCTGCGCCGTCGCGCTGATGATCGACTGCACCGCCCCCGTGCTCTGCGACACCGTCACGCGGTCGAGCAGATCGGGATAGACCAGCGTGTTCACCCCGTTCGCGGCCACCGGATTCACCGCGAAGGTATCGTCGAAATTCACGATGTTATTCCGCAGCACCACCGAATCCGTATAGGGAACCAGCGCGTTCAGCGGGTCGCCCGACGTGCCGGACGAGACGATGTTGTCCCGCACCACGACGAGCTGCGGCGCATCCTGCAGGACGATGCCATAGCCGCCGGCGCCGTAATTGATCCTGTTCCCGGCAATCTCGAGATTGTTGCAGGAAATGCCGAAATTCGTGCCCCGCCCGTCGGATTCGACGTTGAGCGCCATGATGCCCGTGGTGCAGTCCTGGATGAAATTGCCGCGCACCGTGCAGTTCTGGCTGCCGCCGATGCCGATGCCGATCGTCTGCCCGTCGCAGTAATTGCCGCTCAGCTCGACATGGATCGACCCGCCGGCATCGATGCCGAACCCGCCGGAATTGATGATCATGTTGTTGGCGACGCGGCAATACCCGGTGTTCACCAGCATCCCGCCGCCGGCCGGCCCGTTATCGACGAGCAGGTTCCCGGTCACCAGGATGTTCCGCCCCGAAATCGAAATGCCGTAGCCGCTGTTGGAAAAGGCGCAGTTCTGCGCGACCAGCGCGCCCAGCACGTCCGGATTGGCATTGCCATAGGTGGGCGGCTCGCGGTTCGTCTGGTTGAAATTGCCGATCACGATGCCGGTCTGGTTGTTCCAGCACGTGTTGCCGACCACCTGCACATCGCGGATCTTCAGCGTCAGCGTCGGATCCTGGTTGTCGACATAGATGCCATTGCGCGCGTTGTCGTGCGCCCGGCAGCTTGTCACCGCCACGGCATCCGTCGCCGCGACCCAGAGCCCGTCCACCGCGTTCGCGGTGAACTCGCAATCATGCACATGATGCCTGGTCACCGTCGGATCGCTCGGCGCGATCGCGAGACCCCAGCCATAGATCGATCCCTTGGCGTTGCGGAACAGCGAGCGCGTGATGTTCGAGGCCGTGCAGCCCGCCTGGATCACCACCCCCCAGGTCTGTGCGGTGATCGCGGCATTGGCGTCGAAGATGATGCCATCGGCATTGAATGTCGCAGCACTCACGCTGATCCACGCCGCCTGGCTCGATGTCCCGGCCACGCTCTGCGCGCCGCGCGTCAGCACCGTCTGCCCCGGCACGCCGATCAGCGTCGCGGCGGCGCCGCTGATGTCGCATTCGCCGTCGATCCGGTAGGTCTTCGGCCCGAACCTGACCGGACTGCCGGCGGCAAGGGCCGCGCGCAGCGCCGGCGCGTCGTCGGTCACGCCATCGCCCCTCGCGCCGAAATCCTCGATCGCGACGGCATTGGCCGCCAGCTCGGCAATCGAGCGCACCGCGCTCGCCCCGGCCGCGACCGCCTCGAACCCGCCCGCCTGCACGCCGGGCAGGGTCGAGATCCCGCTCATGAACGCGCCATAGGCGAGCGCGACATTCGCCCCGCCCTGCCCGAGCGGCACGGCGTCGCCGGCGGCGGGCGCCGCCCCTGCGGGCAATGCCGCAATTTCGAAGGGCGCCGCGGCGGCGGCCAGCGTCGTGCCGCTGAGCGAGAGATTGGCGCCGATGGTGATCGGCACCGGCGCCGCCGTTCCGGGCCCGACACCGCCGAGCAGCGTGCCCTGCGGCAGGGCAAGCTGCTGCTGCATGCCGGCCAGAAACTGCGCGCGCGTCGCCGCCACGGTCTGTCCGGCCTGGTAGAGCGGCAGTTCGTCGCTATCCGAAACCGAATTCGCCGCCGGCAATTGTCCGATGGTTGGCATGCCGCCTCCTCAGTTCGCGGTGATGGGCTGGCCGAACGGGCTGGTGATCGGCGCGCCGCCCGGTGTCGTGATCGCGCTCGCCGGCGCCGGCACCGACGCCAGCGAAACGACCGGCAGGGCGATGCTCCGCGCGAGATTCCGTCCGGCCAGCGTGGTGATGGAAACCGTGACCGTATAGATCGTGCCCGGCTGCCCGCCGGCGAGCCACAGCACGGCGCGGGTGCCATCGATCGCCGTCGAGGCGATGGTGACATCGCCCGGATTGTCCGGGCTCACCGTGGCCGAAACGGTGGCGATCGCATCGCCCGGGCTGCCCGCGAGGGCGGGTGCCACGTCGAAGGTGTAGTCAAGCGTATCGCCCGGATCCTTTTCCGGCCAGGCCAGCGGCCGCGGCGGCAGCAGCGCGATCCCGCGCGGGGTCGGAATGAACCCCTCGATCTCGATCAGCCGTGCCGAGGCGGCCTGCCAGATCCGGCTGGCCGGTGTCGTGGTTGCGCTCATCTGGATGGCTCCGCTCAGTATTCGACGATGACGATGCCAGGCGCGCCCGCCCCGCCGGGGCTGCCGACGGGCGCGGCG